>JAAXKN010000015.1 GCA_025612375.1 Ignavibacteria bacterium | reverse complement strand
AGGCAACGAATCATTTTTCAATATCCCAGGGTTACATTATTTATGAGTCAACTCGCCTCCCCCGAAGGGGGAATTTCCACTTGTATTAAACCCCCGCGTTAAGTATTTTTATCAATGCCGGGAACTGAAGAATTTAATAATAACTAAATACTAATATGGAACTTCCAACATTATATCACCTGATGGATGACGACGACCTCCTCATGATCTCTAACGCAATTAAAGAGGCCGAGAAAACAACATCCGGAGAAATCCGCGTCAGCATCAGGGAGAAAAAACCCTTCTTAAAGCGCAAAAAAACTATAGAGGAAATGGCTAAAGAAGAGTTCTTCCGCCTCGGAATGGATAAAACACGCGACAAGACGGGTATCCTTATTTACCTCCTTCTTTCTGAAAAAAAGTTTCATGTTCTTGCCGATACCGGAATTAACGAAAAAGTGCAAGATAATACCTGGCACAAAATTAAAGACGATATGCAGGAAAAGTTCCGCCAGGGATTCTTCTCCGACGGCATCACTCTGGGCATCCGTGAAGTCGGGGAGGTCTTAAGCAGACATTTCCCCATTAAGCAGGACGATACTAATGAACTCCCCAATACGGTCTCATTCAGATAAATTGTTCTGATGAATTATAAGTTTTGTTTAGGTGAATAGCTTGATGAATAGAAGATCTTTTATTGAAAAGGGCTTTTTAGCTTCCCTTGGCTTTGTTTTAACTTCCCCTTTTACAGGCCGTAAGGAGGACAGCCTCAGCGCTGCTGCTCTTAAAGTGAACCATCCCGACACCTCGCTCTGGAGCGATAACAGCCTCAGCCTTTCCTGGATCGGGCACTCCACAGTCCTTATGAACTTCTACGGCAAATGGATCTTAACCGATCCCGTCTTCTACGGACGCGTGGGCATTTATGCCTTGGGCTTTACCTGGGGACCTTCACGCTATTCAGCCCCGGCGCTTTCAATTGAGGAGCTCCCCAAAATAGACATGATTCTCCTTTCACACGCCCATATGGACCATATGGACTGGGAATCCTTAAAAACAATCGCTGAAAAGCAGCCCGGGCAAATTGACGTTGTAACTTCCTACCACTCCAAAGACGTAATTCAGGAACTCCCGTGGAAATCCCTTAAAGAACTCGACTGGGGTGAAAGCCACGAAATAGACTCAACAAAAGTCCGCGCCTGCGAGGTAAAGCATTTCGGGTGGAGATTCCCCTGGGAAAAAGACCGCTCAAGAGGCTTCTTTAAGGACGGCAGGAGCTATAACGCCTACCTCATAGAACGCAGCGGAAAGAAAATCCTCTTCGGCGGCGACACGGCTAACACAAATAAGCTCGAGGTCCTGAAAAACGAAGGCGTGGACGTTGCAATTATGCCTATAGGCGCCTACCGGCCATGGAAATTCAACCACTGCAACCCCGAGGAGGCTCTCATTATGGCCGAAAGAATGAATGCCAGATATTTTATTCCTATTCACTGCAATACATTCCAGCAGGGAATGGAACCCCGTGATGAACCCCTCAGGTGGCTTAATGAATCTATAAAGAACTATTCACTTAAACTGGGGCTTAATGAGATAGGACAGAGCTTCCGGATCTAGACTGAATCTTTCTAAAAGAATTGAAATTCTGCAATCCTTCTTATATAATATTCATATAAGCCGTGGGATGATGTCTGCCATGAAAGCTAAGGAACTTATAAGGATTATTGAAAAGGACGGATGGTATCACTTCCATTCGGAAGGGGACATACTTCAGTTTAAGCACACGCTCAAAATGGGCATTATTACCTTATCCGGCAGGCCGCACGGCATGCTGGCCCAAAACTCCATAAATAACATTCTTGATAAAGCAGGTTTAAGATGATGAAATACCTGATTATAGTGGAAAAAACAAAAACCGGCTTTTCAGCCTATTCACCCGATCTCGAAGGATGCGTTGCCACGGGATTTTCAAACGAAGAGGTGGAGCGTGCAATGCTCCTGGCAATCGAAGCCCATCTGAAAAGCCTGAGGGAAGAGGGCTACATTATACCGGAACCCGGATGCTACGCAAAATATATAGAAGTCCCGGATAAAACACACGAAGAATATTCCATGGGACAGTAGTTACCTCCTGGCAGGCGCCCCTTCACTTTCCGGGAGCTTTTTGTCCAGCTGCTGGTAAAGAATTCCCCCAATGATCAGAATAAGCCCTGTTATGGAATAAACCGAAATCTTTTCATTCAGTATAAACGTAATAAAAATAAGAGATATAAAGGGGGAAAGGTACGCCAGCGTGGAAGTCCGCGCTCTGTTTTTACTCAATGCAAGCCCCTTCATCCAGAGGAAGAACGTAACTCCCATTTCAAAAAGGCCTACATATGCAGCGCCCAGTATGTAAAGCGGGTCAGCAACTTTGAAGCTCCCGAAGAACATAAGATACAAGGCTGAATAAACCGTTCCCATAAAAAATGCCCCGAAAAGTTTGGACGGGGCCTCTCTTTTATCTATGACATTTAATATCCAGTACGCGCCCCAGATAAGTGAGCTCCCGACGGCAAGTATAACGCCTTCGGGGTCGTGGAACTTCAGGCTGAAAATGTCCCCTCTTGTAGCAATTACAACAACCCCAATAAAAGCGGTTAAAAGGCCAGCCACAGTCTTAAAGCCCAGTTTTTCTTTCAGGAACAAAGCCGACATAATGGATATCATTATAGGCCATGTGTAGTTAAGCGGCTGCGCCTCATAGGCAGGAAGGAGCGAGTAGGCCTTAAAGAGCACCATATAGTAAAGGAATGGGTTCAGCAACCCCAGGAACATGCTGTTAGGAATATACCGCCCTTTCAGCTCCAGGAACATTTTCTTCCTTTCCGAAAACATCATAATAATAAAAAGGACGATTGTGCTTGTAAGCGAGGAATAGAATAAAAGCTGCTCATAGCCCAATCCCTCAAGAGCCAGCTTAAAAGCCGTAGCCACCGTAGACCACAGCAGCACCGCGCTTACGGAATAAATAAACGATCTTTGTCTATATAGAAATCGGGAAATATTCATGCTGCAAAGTAAGAAAATATTGCTCAGTTTAACAGCTGTAATTTTATGGAGATAATTGAAGAGTGACCTTGATGCCTTCGGAATCTCAGTCTGAATGTCATTTAGCGATCTGACGCCTGCAACTGTGGACTTAAAGCTGGCTATGATAAAGTCTGGAAGAAGAATAAATACATATATTTATGAGTGAGAATCAGTACAAGTATGTATTTACCTTCATAATCCTTTTACTTATGTTGCAAAAGAAAAAGACACTCTTTAACCATAGATCGCCATATTTCCCAGATAATTAAAAGAAGAGCTGCTTCCAATGAGAAATCTTATTAGTTTCGGTCTTTTGGCAATTCTTTTCATCTGCTCAAAAAGTTCGGCTGAGAGCAATCCGGAATCTCAACTGAGACCATCATACTCTTTACATGGCCAAAACAACTCCTCCTTATCTGATAAAGACACAATGATCAGCAGAGTTATAAATGAGGTAAATTCAGACAGCATAAAAAGCTACATGCTTATGCTTGAGAGTTTTAATACAAGATATTATTCTGCTCCAAACAGATATTCTGTTGTCCAGTGGATTATTAATAAATTCAGGAGCTTTGGTTACTCGGAGGTTTATGCTGACTCATTCTTAAATCAGGGCATATGGTGTAAGAATATAACTGCCACCTTAAATTCCAATTCTACTCAGAAGGAAATTCTAATAGCAGGAGCTCACTATGACTCTGAGAATTATACCCTGTCCCCTGGAGCAGATGATAATGCAAGCGGTGTCTCAGCAGTGCTTGAGATGGCAAGAATATTAAAACACTCTGGAGTCAATCTTCCCCGCATTATAAAGTTTATAGCTTTCGACTGTGAAGAAGCAGGACTTGTAGGAAGCATGGATATAGCAAAGAAATTCAGGGAATCTGGGCAAGAAATCGGATTAATGATAAATCTTGACATGATTGCAAATGCAAGCGACACATGCAGGTATCTGAAAATTTATTCTTACAAGGGATTAGAACCATATCACCAGCTTTCTGATATAATTACTAAGAATTATACAACTCTTGAGCCTATAAATCTATATGACTATCATGGGCGTTCAGACAGCTACAGTTTTAATTATTATGGTTATCCTTCTATATATTTTGAAGAAAATGAGATCAATATAGATAGATACCATTCGTCAGGTGACTCAACTTCTTATTGCAATATACCTTATACAAAGGAGGTTGCAAAGGCTGCATTTGCTAATTTACTCCAGTATACATTTCTGCCCTCACCTGTAAAAAATTTATCTGCAGCCAATATTGGTGATGGTCAAAGTATCAGGCTAAAATGGGCTAAAAGCAATGAATCAGGTTTTTATAGGATATATATAGGGAAGAATTCTTATATCTATGACTCATCGATTACTGCTTCGGATACAAA
This sequence comes from Ignavibacteria bacterium, assembly GCA_025612375.1. Classification (NCBI taxonomy): domain Bacteria; kingdom Pseudomonadati; phylum Ignavibacteriota; class Ignavibacteria; species Ignavibacteria bacterium. The sequence goes on along the minus strand of JAAXKN010000015.1, from coordinate 88,501 downwards.
TATTGTAATAACAGGTTTAGCTGAAGGCTCTACGTATTACTTCGGTGCAGCCATTACAAGTAATAATTTTGAAAGTGTGATAAATGAAGTAGCAATAATTCCAGGCCATACACCATTAGCGCCTCATAACTTTAAGGATGATCCTCAAAAAGATAAAATTGTACTTTACTGGCAGAAGAATACCGAAGAAGATCTAAGGGGATATAATCTTTACAGGTCAATTGATACAGCTAATGGGTTTATAAAAATCAATACTGAGGCAATTAATGACACATTATATTCTGACAAAGAAAGAACTGATACATCTTACTATTACTACGTAACGGGTATAGATATAAACGGGAATGAAAGCAACAGAAGTAACGTTCTAAAATCACATGCTGTGACATTAAACCACGGACTACTCATTGTAGATGATTCGGATGAAATAACGGGAGACAAATACACAGATTCTCAGATCGACAGCTTTTATATTTCCCTTCTGACAGATAGAAAAGTCAGCTCATACGACTTAGTAAAGCTAAGGAGTATAAAACTATCCGATCTTGGAATGTACACTACAGTTATCTGGCATAATGATTCATATATTTCCAGCCCAAAGTATATAGATGAACTTGGGAAATATCTGGACTACGGCGGAACCCTGTTATATACAGGCAGCAACGTCTATGATTTTAAGCCTCATAAGGCTTACGAGATACCGTATGACTACACAGAAAACGATTTTATCTATAAATACCTGAAAATCAAACATTTATATAATGCAGGATTTTCCGAGTTTATTGGAGCTGTATCTGCCAACGACAGTTATAGATCAGTCGTAATTGACCCGTCAAAAAATCCTTCCGGTTATTTAACAAAAGTCGAAGCATTGCAGCCTGCTCCAGGAGGCAGCGTTGTACTTACCTATGATTCCAAATATAATGACGATACATATGGAAAATTAAAAGGGCAGCCGGTAGGCATTGAATATATTGGGAACGATTATAAAGCCGTAGTGCTTAGCTTCCCGCTTTTCTATATGAGCCTAAATGAGGCAAAAGATCTTATAAATTATATTATAAACGACAGATTCGGCAATGGAACCGAAGTTCATAACAGCCATAATATAGTTGGGAAATACTGGCTGTATCAAAATTATCCAAATCCCTTTAATCCTGAGACCAGAATAAAATATGATATTCCCGAACCCTCATATATAGAATTAAAGGTCTATGACATACTTGGAAGAAGTATCTCTACATTATATTCGGGTTTCAGAAAGTCTGGGAGATATGAAGCATTATTTGACGGCAGCAATCTCCCAAGCGGGATATATGTCTATCAGTTGAGGTCCGCTAATTATATGACTTCAAGGAAGTTTCTGTTGTTGAAATAAATTGGACAATACTTTTGTAAATAAGCCAGCATTAATGTTATGGAAATTAATGCTGGTTATTTCCTTAAAGATATTATGGAAAATCTCATTTCATTTATCATATAATACTTTTCAAAATTACAAACATTCCCCGACATTACCTGATTACCTGCCCGGATAAGACCTCTGCAATGTATATCGGAAATAAAATAAGTGTGATGAATAATTTTATTCCGGAAAATAGAACGGATTTTTTTATTTTTAAAGGTCTGCCTTGGCTTTTTATGGGCAGTTATATAAATTATTTAGACTTACTGATTAATACAGGATTGAAAATTATGCAGATCGTTGGACAAAATGTTACGGTTACTCAGATAATCCAGCTCATGCTGGCTCCCGCTGTTATGATTAACGCATGCGGACTGCTTATTCTCGGTATCAATAATAAATATTCACTCGTCGTCAACAGAATACGCCTCCTTAATGAGGAAAAACGCCACCTTGCGCTGAAAACAGGAGGCAGGGACTTTACTTATGAGGAAAACATCCGCCTGGAAAGCATCGCGCACCAGCTAAGAGAACTCGTCTTCAGAGTCAAACTCGTCCGCAACGCGGTCTTAAGCTATACCGCCGCAGTGGCACTGTTTGTTATGACTTCACTTTTGATTGCAATAGACTTCTTTAACCAGACACTTCACCTTCAGGGCCTGATAATTGCCGCATTCGTAATCGGAATGATAGTGGTCGTTGTCGGCATAGGCTTCGCATTTTTCGAAACTAAAAAAGGCTACGATATCGTGCAATATGAAGTAAAAGCAGATGAATGACGGTAACCAGTTCTCCGAAGACGAATTCCTGGAACCTGAGAATATGCTCATTCTCTATTCCAGAGGCGCCTTCCCTATGGCCGACGAGGAAGGGAGGATCGACTGGTACTGGCCCCAGACCAGGACCGTAATACCTCTCGATAACTATAATTTCCCCAGAAGCCTGCGCAAATTTATGGAGACATCGGGCTTTGAATACCGCTTCGACTATAGCTATATGCGGGTTATTAAAGGCTGCGCCGGACGGGAAACTACATGGATATCTGATAAACTCATCAGGGCGTATAAAAGACTCCATAAGGCAGGACACCTCCATACGGTGGAAGCCTGGCAGGGTGATAAAATTGTGGGAGGGCTCTACGGTATTACTTACCGCGGAGCCTTTTTCGGCGAATCAATGTTCTCAAAAACCCCGCAGGCCTCAAAGGCCTGTCTGATTAAACTTATTGAACACCTGAATGAAAAAGGCTTCCGGATGCTCGACGTGCAGTACCAGACTGAACACCTTAAAATGTTCGGTGCCGTTGAAATTACTTTCCGGCAGTACGAGGATATCTTAAAGAGGGCTTACCTTTCTGACTCTAAATTCTGATACCTACTTAGGGATAAAACCTCAGCCCCAGCGCCAGATCCACCGCCGCGCCTGAACTGGGTGCAAGCCCTACAAGAGCCCCCATCTCAAAGAATATCTCCAGTGGAACCCTGGCGGGAATAACATTAAGCCCGAATGAGCCCCTTACACCAAGACCCACATCACTTGCAGGCCTGTAGAAGAACCTGTCTTTATCATCTTTATACCAGAAGCCGTCGCCTCCGCGTCCGAACCCGAGAGCGCCGCCTAAACCTGCGTAAAGCATTGCTACACGCGAGCGGAAGGCATCAATGTGCCACAGATAATCCACATTAATGCGCGGACTTCCGAAATATGAGCCCCCGATGCTTCCTGTAAGTGCATTCTCCCTGTTAAACCAGTACTTGAGCGTGAGGCCCGTAGGCTCACCTAATATAATTCCAAACCCGAAATTCTTCCCTTCAGGCCCCTGCGCCAGGCTTTCTTTGGAAAAGCCCAGAATGAGGACAAGAATTACAAAAATATATTTTCTGAACATCTCTGTCTCTTCTGATTTCTTGCGTATAATTATTATTAAAAGAAAGCCGTTTCATTTACAAGTCATGATTATAATCATGCATAGGGGATTCACAAGGAGGATCCGGCTGGCGCCACTCTGACATCTACTGTTTTCCGTTTTCCCGCGTGTTGATTACCCTCAGCTCTGTAACAATCTTGTCTATCCTCACGTCGTGCAGGTCGCTTTCAATGTAATCAAAAACCTGAAACTCAAAGGCTGCCACCATCTTGGGGGCAAAGGTTTTCTTTAACAGACGGTCGTAATGCCCCCCGCCCTGGCCTACACGCTGCCCGCTTTTCGATATGGCAATGGCAGGCACAATAAAAAGGTCTATGTCCGAAAGGTCCTCGCCTGCAGATATTCCAGGCTCCCAGTAACCGTCGGAGTTCTGAATGAGGTCACCCCAGCCTGTAAACTGGGCGCGCCTGAAGGTCCCGTTTTCCTTATGAAACTTCGGCAGAAATACCTCTTTTCCCCGCCCAAAGGCAAAATCTATAATTTTCCGCGTGTCAACTTCACCCGGACGCGTGGATATATAAATGTGCAGCTTTTTGGCGTAATTAAATTCATCCGTATTCTTCAGATGCGCAATTATCCTCTCTGTTTTAAGTGATGCTTCAGCAGGAGTCAACAAACGTCTTTTTTCAAGGACCTTCTTTCGGGCCTCGGACTTGGGTATTAAGGTAAGCAGCGCCACTTTAACCTCTTTAGTTGTTTGACAATTTCAGCCTGTTGGACTTTAATATAATAATTTGACCGGTTATTGGAAAGTATTTTATTGAATCTGAGGGGGTGGGAATTCAGCATTAAAAGAAAAATTTTGTATTAATTCTCTGCAATTCTCAAATTAATCAGTTTGACGGAAAAATTTTTTTCATATATTGCGAATTATTTTTAAAAAATTTTCCGAAAACACCACTCGTCACCATATATATTTGTATAAAGAATTTTAATTTGGGGAAGGTTAGCTGAAATGGGGAAGAATCCGGAACAAAAGAGCAATAAGCTGGAGAAAATTATTAAGTCTTTCAACGAGCAGGCAAAAACTCTCCAGGAAATAATTGATAAAGTAAAGGCAGTTGATCTCGACGCCGAATTCCCGCAAAAGGAAGACGAGGAGCAGAAACAGGAAAAATAGCGCCACGGGGGAAATGGCGCCTCTGATTCCTTTTTATCAATTCCTTACTGCCCGAAAGTAATTTTATTTTTTCCGCCCGGGAATCTGTAGGTGTATTCTCCCGTAACGGAATTAATAAACTCAGGAAAATCTCCTTCTTTCCCGTTAAGCAATATGCTCGCGGGCTTTTTACTTAGACTTATATATACATTCCTGTTTTCTTTATAAGAAACCTCAACCATTGAGCCCATTCTCTGTGCACTTTCAACTTCACAGCTTAAAGAAGTAACATAAAGCGTCTCTTTACCTTCGGTGCTCTTTCCCGTTTTAATTTCGTTTTTTCCCGCGGGCACAATAACTGACCTGTTATTTATCAAAGGCCAGGGTTTGCCGTTTATTGTTACTTCGGGCCGCAAAACTTCTGTTTCAAGAATAAATGACTTCGGGGATTCTGAAACGTATTCATTTTCTTTGGTCTTCTTCAGCATGGCCGCCGAAGCTAAAGCGTAAGGGGAATACTCATAGTCGTAAGGATAAGGGGTGTTGTCCGCATAAATGCATACCCTGTCTGAATTCAGCGCCGCTTCGCGTATCAGCTCCATGAGCTCAAGACCTGTCTGTACCGGGGTAGGATACGGGTCGTCACGCCCTTCATCCACAACATTAATGTCAAGCGTCAGTGTTGCGCCTGCGCCAAGCTTTTCCCTGTAGAAGCTTCCTATCTTTTTATACCGGTCGGGCCCCATTACCCATAGGGGATACGGATCTTCCGCCTGCATGGTAAAACCGAACTCCTTCTGCAGGCTTACGTAATCCTTTGTTTCAACTCCTATAGCGCTTTTTACTTCACGGCTTAGAGGGTTGTCTATCTGCGTAAGATAAATATCAAGATCCTTTTCTTCTCTTAAAGGCCCCAGGAATTCCAGCACCTGGCGGTTCAGCTTCGTGCAGAGGTCAGCCCTGTATTCAAGAAATTTGTTCAACAGAGTTTTGTCTTTTCCGTAATAATTGGGGCTTGACGGACTGAAAATATTAATGGGGTCCTTTCCATACGTCTTCCTGAACTCATTCCTTACAAAACTGCTCATCGGGGTAAATGACGCCGGGTGCCTGTAGCCCAGCAGCGATTCAAAATAAAGCTCCGCTATGTCCACACCGTCCCAGTCCTGCGCCTCAATATATTCTTTAAGATAATCTTTCACGGCCTTAAAGCACTCTGGGTTTTCAAGTGCCATAAGCTTCCGCCAGTCGAGCGCCGCGTCCTCTCCCGTTGCCTTCTTCTGCCGCCATTCCGGGTGCATATTCCAGAACTCCTGGCTTACCATCGGGAGCTCCAGCCAGAGATAAACAAGTATTCCGTTTTTATGGCATTCGCCGATAAAACTTTCAAAATAATCCCCGCAATTATCCAAAGTGTACCAGCCGCTTAAGTGAACCTCCCCGATCCCGTAATCCTTTAACCTTGCGGCAAGCACCTGAGGATCCTCCTCGTCATGAAACCCGTAGTCCACGTAGGCTACAAGACGGTTATCCCTTATAAAAGGCTTGTAGTTAAAAAATCCGAGGAAATATTCGTGGAAGTAGGGGAATCTTTCATATCCGAATGAAGCCGGCTTGTCCAATGGAAGTGCAAGATATATGAACTTTCCTTTTCCCAGGCTCCCCCCGGCGGCCAGCGCCATCCCGCTTTCAGGCTCAACCGAGAAAGTCTTAAGATCCAGGCCCGTAAATTCCTCGGCCTGAAGATTACTGCGGAATTTTATTTCAACTTCAGGATGACTTAAATCGCGCGCAAACTTAACGCTTCTACTCCTGCCCGGAAACTTAAGCCCCAGCGCCTCGGCTAAAGATGAACGGGTCTCAGTTATAACGTTTATCCCGTTCCGGACGAAGTTCAGGATTTCTTTCCTGACGTTTTCCGTCATGCTTAGTGCCGCGTCAGAAGGAATAATAAGCACCCTTACTTCATCTGTCTTCAGGCTTTTTAAGTCTGAAACCTCAACAGGCTTTATCTTAAAGCCGAAAGAAGCAAAGGCGTTAAAATACTGGCTGTAGGAGGAAAGGGGAGTCGTGCCGCATTTAAGCAGAACAATTGCCCCGTCGCTTTCAAGCCTTTCCTCTGCCAGGGAAAACTTCCCGTAGGCCAGAAGGAAAAATAATGTTATAAGTAGTCTGAAAAGAAGAGTTTTTTTACCAAAAGAGACAGTTTTCAAATTTTGTATCCGTAGTTTAAGTGAAAGTAATTGCTTTTGCGGATCATCATTTTTTCAATCAGCAGGATTTACTTCCTGCAGGCAGAGTCATTAGTATCTCTCAGGATCCAGGTCGTATTTGCTGTAAAGGTCCAGTTCATCAAGGCGTTTTCTTACCGCTTTTTTAGTTGCGCCGAAATGCTCGGCAATAAATTTCATCGGGACATTCTTCGACACCCTTTTCTCAAGTTCCATGTCCATTTCCCTTGTCCACCTTACATTCGAAGAGGCCGGTTTCTTAAATAATATGCTTTTACTGACCTTTGAGGAATACCTCAGGGAATTCTCACGCGCGGGTATGAGGAAATGTTTTTCCGAAGAAAGAAGCGCTTCCTGCTCCTCTGGGCTTAAGAGTTCTTCAGGTATTTTAAGCCTCGTCTTTGTACGCGTAATTGCCACATAAAGCAGGTTAATTTCCTCGGCAAGCCCTGCTGCATCTATATTCTTGATCCCCTCTTTTCTTATGGCTTTTTTAATTGCCTCTTCGGAAATAAAATCCTTCTCAAGCGTCACCTCGTCATATTCCATCCCCTTGCAGCGGTGCACGGTTGAGAATATCATATCGGCCTTATGGCGCTCGCTGTCCGGAAGGTGCCTTTCCTTCAGAAGTTTTATAAGGCGGGGGAGTTCCCGTCCGTATTCTTCCACAATGTCAATGAGCATCAGAAGCTCTGTTTCCTCACTCTGTTCGGCGTACTCTTTAAGCTCCTCAAGCCCCTTCATGCGGCCTATCAGTTCGTCACGCACTAAGTGTGTGTTCCCTTCAGAAAGGTTCAGCACGTCGTAGAGCGACGCTCCTTCACCGGCAAAAATATAGGAATTCAGGTTGCCTTCAAAATAAATTTTATTCACGCCGCTGAAACCTGTAACGAGACTTATTGCCTTTACAAGAAGCCTCAGGTTTGTTCTGGCAATTACGGCTCTTGTCTTCAGCTCCTTCCTGTGGCCCAGTCCTGTTATTGTGTTTTCTTTATAATCAGTGAAATTTTCCTTCCACTTAAGCACCGACATTGCAAGGCGGGCCATCTCTTCATCCAGGCGGAAGCTGGTGCCGAGAGACATTTCACCAAAGCCCTCAACTTTTTCAAGCGAGTTAATTGCATAGCGCCAGCCGTAGATCTGCTGATGCGTGTCGCCAACGATAACCTTGCCCGCATCCTGATTCAGGAAAACGTCCAGCATTGCAGGGGATGCATCCTGCCCTTCATCAAAAAGTATATAGTCGTATTTAAGAAGCGGGTTTTTAAGCTGGAACATCTTGAGGTAGAAGTCGTGCGTTATGTCAATTTCAGACTTCAGCATTTTGGTCAATAGAAGCCTTGTTCCGTACTCAATCTGCTCATAATAACTCTGGACGAAAGCCTTTGCAACAGGGTCGTTTACAACCTGGCTGTAGTCCAGTTCCTGCACTTTTTCTTTTGTGCTGTTGCAGTAATACGAAACAAACTTCTTTATGTGGTTTGCAAGGACGTAGACGGCATTCCTGTCGCGGCTGTTTGTCTTAAGAGAAAGAATATCCATAACCTGACTTGTGCCTAGGCTGCTGCCAAGCGTGTAATTGCTTCTTTTAACAATGGAATCAAAAGCCAGTGAGTGAGCCGTTTCAACCCTTACGTTTCTTAGGCCTTCCGACTCGAAACGGTCGCGCGCGTATTTTTTTACCGATGAATTAAAAGCCAGGTAGAGGAGCTTTTCCGATTTCAGGGCTCTTTTGCGCGCATATTCAATAAGTGTGGTTGTCTTTCCCGAGCCCGCAACGGCGTTGATTTTAAGATCACCGTGACTATTTACAATATTCTTCTGTTCCTGGGTTAAATGCATATGTATCTATAGTGGACTTCCTCTTAAGTATCCTGCCTAAAAAATGAAAGACAAAGGTAACCAACCCGCGCTAAAAAATCAAAATAAAAGGGAAAATATCGGGGTCTTGTAATCTGATTTTCGGGCTCTTCCTTATCAACAGCAATGTTTTCATCTGATTCATTTGAGCCTCGGAAGAGGCGACTTGTCTGTAGAAAATGCTGTCATAAAAAAATATTCATAGCTCCGGAGGAGCGTCTTGTAAAAGGGGTATAATCGTATTCACCAATCATACAGGTCGCCTCTTCCAGGGCTCTAATGAGAGGTGGGGAAACATTTCCTTCTACAGACAAGTCGCCTCTTCCGAGGCTCTGGTGTGTATTTGGGGGAGTACTTTTACTTGTTCTCTTAACAATTGCATTTGCGGATTTTCTTCAGCAGGATTGCGGGTTTGTCTTTTACCCTCCACAAAAGCCCTTCTTCTTTAACTTCCAGCGCCCTCCCGGGCAGTATCTTATCCAAAAGACTGTTGCGCAGGTCGTAATAATCTGAACTGTTATCAGGCGTAAGCGTCACCTTATCGCCTTCAATATTCCAGCACCCCGTTTCGGTCCTTATTTCAGAAGGATCCCTTACCTGAAGGCTGTATGAGTAGTCTTCATTTATCTGGATATTCACCCACGTCTTCTGCCCTCTGACGGAATCAATTGGGACCTCGTACTCACCGGAAGGCCTGTCCTGGGCTAAAAGGACACCTGTGAAGATAAATATGAGCAATATATGTATTCTTAAAACCTTCATGTTTTACCTGCTTTCCAGGCAAAGATAGGAAATCCGCGTGAAAAGTTAAATCACCTGAGGCTGAAAATCTTCTTTAGTTCACGCTCCGGAAGCTCCGTAATCCAGCTTTCTCCAACCGACACGGTCAGCTCCGAGAGCTCTTTTTTCTGCTTTATCATGTCGTCAATTTTCTCTTCAAATGTGCCAAGCGTTATGAGGCGGTGGACTGTAACGTTCCTGTGCTGGCCTATGCGGTAAACGCGGTCTGTTGCCTGCGTCTCCACGGCAGGGTTCCACCAGAGGTCGTAATGAATAACCCTGGCAGCCGCCGTAAGATTAAGCCCCGTTCCCCCGGCCTTAAGTGAGACTACCATGATCCTTGTTTCCGGATTCCCCTGGAAGTCACTTACTATTTTATCCCTCTGGCTTCTTGTAAGAGATCCGTGAAAGAAAAATGTCTTCTCGTTTAGTTCTTGTGATATCATGCTCTCCAGTATATCCCCCATCCCCTTATACTGCGTAAATATCAGTATCTTCTCTTCCTAGCGTAGCATTTTCCTGAGGAGCTCAAGCGTTTTCTCCGATTTCCCGGAGAGCTCACTTCTAAAGTCTTCCTCTTTCTTAAACTGCGAAGGGTGGTTGCAGATCTCTTTAAGCTCCGTAATAAGCTTAAATATGGCCCCTTTTCTTGCCGCCCCCTTATTCAGCTTCAGCTCACCCAGGGCCGACTTTACAACCTCTTCATATAATACCGTCTGATCCTTTGTAAGAAAGCAGTATTCATCAAACACTATTTTATCCGGCAGGTCCTTTATTATTTTTTCATCTGTTTTAAGGCGCCTTAAAATAAATGGGGAGGTTATCTTCCTGAGCTTTGTTATCTTCTCTTTATCCCTGTACTTTTCAATCGGCATGGAAAAGTTCTTCCTGAAGCTTCCGAGCGTGCCAAGATAACCGTTATTAATATAATCAAATATGCTCCAGAGCTCTGTCATCCTGTTCTCAACCGGGGTGCCGCTCATGGCTACACGGTTAACCGCGCTTATCGACTTAACGGCCCTCGTCTGCTCGGCATCGGGATTCTTGATATTCTGCGCCTCATCTATAATGCCGATAGCCCAGGTAAATTTGCCGAACTTCTCCTCATCACTTCTTAATGTGCCGTAGGTTGTAATAACAACATCCACATTTTTAAGCATAAGCCTCCTTTGCGCGCCGTGATAGACAAAGACCTTCAGCTTCGGGGCAAATCTTGCAAGCTCTTTATACCAGTTTCCTGCAATGGTTGTAGGGCATACAACAAGGGCAGGGGAAGTGAGCTTTCCTTCTTCCTTGAACCTCAGTATGAGTGCAATTACCTGCACGGTTTTCCCAAGCCCCATATCGTCAGCCAGGCAGCAGCCGAAGCCCTTTACAGCATTCGTGTAAAGCCAGCGGAATCCCGTCTTCTGGTAAGGCCTGAGCTTTGTGTGAAGGTCCTCGGGATAAGTCACCTCCTCTGGCTTCAATAGCGCTTCAATCTTTCTTGCCAAAGCCTCGGCGGGAATGAACTTTTTCCCCTGGAACTCTCCCGTAAGAAATGTCTGCAGTATATCCCTGGGCGAAAAATCTTCCGGCTTGCGCGATATTTCATCCAGAATTGCCTCGGCCTTCTCAGGATCTAAGAGAAAGTAGCTGTCCTTAAGCTTTACAATTCCTCTCGACTCCATAGCCATCTTCCGGAATTCCTCGGCCGTAATCAGGGTGTCTCCAATAGCCACCTGCCACTGAAATTCCAGCAGGTCCTTTAAAGAAAAATATGTCAATGACTCATGGTGATCCCTGTCATTTGCCGTAAGTATCAGTTTAGGCTCAGCAAGGTCTTTTATGTTCTCCGGCAGAACGACCTTAAGCCCAAGCAGGTTTAATGTATCTGAAGTTTTCGTTATAAAATCAAAGATCTCCTCAGAGGTCATCGTGCCTAATTCCTCTCCCGAGCTGTTTAGAACTGCATTCAGCTGCGGGAAGTATTCAGAGGCTATCTTAACCTCGCGAAGGAGTTCTGTTCTTACTATTTCGCTTTCCATCCCGAAAAGGCTCCCTTTTTCTTCAAAGAGCCCCGAAAAGGGGAGCGGCTTTGAGCCTTCTTTCTGCCTGTCCCTTATTTCAACCTGGACTGAGTACCTGTCGGCTGTTATACTCTTAATTACCACCACAGGCTGAAGTGTTCTTTTTCTGAAGGTAATCCTTTCAAGCCAGTCCAGAACTGCCTTGGCGTAACTTTCTTCCTCAAACTTTTCAGGCTTAAAACGTTCCCCTTTAAAAAAAGCGTTATATATCTTCTGGTCGAGGAAAAAGAAGTTCCTCCCCAGCTTTGCCTCCTGCTGATGCACTATATAGGTAATGAATTCAGAAAGCACGAAAAGTTCAGGTTCTTTGAACACCGCCTGGTCGCTTTCCCTGAAAATAAAATCTTCCGGCGCCATGTTTTTAAGAAGCTCCATTGCCGCCTGCGTCTTCTCATCGTGTATTAGAGGCGTGTAGCGTATAATAAAGCTGTTGTCTTCAAAAAGCGTAAGCTCTGGGATAAAAGAAAATGTTTTCACCAGCGCCAGGGCAATTGATGAGGCGAGGTTAAGAAACATTACCGGGCGCGATGAATTATCACTGGAAAGGTCAAGGGGCAGTGAAAGGAAGTAGTTCATTACGTCCGTTCTTTCAGCAGCCTTCATCTTTTTTTTCTGGAGGCTCAGACTATTGCCCGAAAGCACGGGCATGTTAAGCTGAAGTGGTTCATCTCTGGTTTTTATTCCGGGGATGTACGTCTCAGGCGAGAAGAGGAAAACGGGTTCACTTTCACGGTAACTGGACTTTTCCTTTTTAGGCTTTTTTCCGCTGCATAGTATATGAATATCCAGGCGGTTCATCCGGACGTTTATTTCATCTTCAACATTTATTGTCTCGGCAAAGGAGGTAAGCGACTTATACTTTTCAATCAGCAATAGCTTAAAGTTGCTCTCGTTATAGAAGAGGGGATTGTCGGGTAGAAGCGTAAAAAGTGACCTTATATTAATGTCGTCAAATGACAGGTCGGGCTCCCTTTCTTCAGGCATTGCGGCATTTACACCCGCCTTTTCGTAAGGGATAAACTCGTCTTCTTCCCTGCTAATCTCCTCAATTGCAACAAGCCCCGCGTTTTGCATCAGCTCTTCTGTAGAAATGCCGCGCAGATTAAAAAGTATGAAAGGGTTTTTATCAATTTCATTTGCAATGAGGTAATAAACCGCGGCACGGTGCCGGCATGGGTTTTCTTTTTCCTCACACGTGCATGAGGAGGTAACTCTCTGCCAGCTTGTGGGGAAAAGGGGAATCGACTTCTCCTTCATCAGCTCCAGCATCTCTTCAGGAAGCCTGCCCAGGCTTAAATCGGAGGCAAGTGCAGGCTTTCCGCTTATGATTTTTTCAACCTGGCGTTTTTCTTCATCGCTGAATTCTATAAGCCTGATCTTCGGCTTATAGGTTTCCTGGTCGTGAACAAAAGCCAGTATTTCACGCCTCTCAAATTTTATTTCTTTGACATTCCCACGGGCGGCATATGCCTTCCCCTCCTCAAGCCTGTCCCTGTCAATGTCACTTTTCTCCAGAGCCTCAATCCACGCATTGCCCCACCACGTCCTTCCGAAAGCACTTCTTTCCACCTTATCCTCTTACTTACGATTACTCATCTTAAAAGATAAGGAATACCGGGAAATTTTAGGGGTCAAATATTATTTCTATTTCTTTTCAGCTCTTAGGCCTTCGTTTCCGGCGTCAAGAACGAACTTCCAGCGGCCGTTTTTATCTCTTTTCCATATTGTAACGTACGTTCCCTCACCAGTCAGTTTTAACCCGCCCGGGGTCCTCACTTCATAAGTCCCGTAAGTGTACCCCAGCTCCCCTGAAGATGCTATATCTGCAAAGACGGGTTTCCATATGAGCACAAAGGACGTGTCGGGCCGCCTGGAAAGAAGGCTTCTGATGGCAGATTTTCCCTCAACTGGATAGCTGTTTTTTCTTAATAGTACGGCGCTGTCTGAAGCAAAAGCAAGGAACGCCTCGTTTGACCCTTTTTCCTGTGAAAGCCTGGAGAACTCCATGTCAGCCTTCAGAAGCAGGTCTTTTCCTTTCTGCAGGTTAGTCTGTGCCGCTGCGCTGGAAATTATAAGCAGCGGGAACAGAGATAAAACAAAGAATCTCATAACAATTACCCTCTTTATTTTAATACAAGATATACAAGCGGTATCACACCGAACCAGATGATGTAGCTAAGCGCAATCTGCATTGTGGAATTAATCCTGCGGTCGAAATCGTTGGATTTGATTAGCCTGTAGAGGTTCATCCAGAGTATAACAGCGTGAAAAAGCACCAGCAGAAGCGCAGCCCCGGCGTAGCCGTCTAGTATTTCATAATACCACAGGAGAAATGCCGCAAGCGCGGCAAATGCCGTAAAGACAATTGAAAGCATGGCAGCGCGCCTGGGACCAAGAATTACAGAAATTGTTCTTTTTTTAACCGAAGAGTCGGCACTATAATCCGGAATGCCCGCAAGCGTAATTGCACCCATTACGGCAAAGAAAAGCGGGATGCTGAAAAACCACGGAAGAGAGTTATTCCACCGCCCTTCCTGGAAAACAAAGCCGCACATGATTACAACAGGACTGTGGGTTGTGCTTACAATAATTTCTCCTAAGCCCCTGTAGCAGAATTTAAGGGGCGGCACGGTATAGCCGACGCCCAGAATGAGGCTGGCCATAATCATTACTGCTGCAGGCAGCACGGATGAGGCAGGCGTGCTGCTTAGAAGCAGAAGTGAGCTTACCAAAATTAAGGCTGTAACCACTGAGGCCGCGGCTTTAACTTCACCTGAGGATATCTTCCCCTCGACCAGCATTCTCGTGCCCCCGGTATAAAAGCTGAAGTTTTTATTCAGCTTATCTGTCGAATAGTCAAAGTATTCATTGCAGAGGATTGTAAGGAGTTCAATTAAGAAAAGTATGACGTAGCCCCGGAGGTAAGCCTGAAGGTTAAAGCGCCCTGAACTTAAGAATGCCGCCGCGGCGCCAAGGCTGTAGGCAATAAGTGTCATGGGATAAAACTGAATGCGTATAATTTTCAGCCAGGAAAACAATTTACTCCTGAAGGGGATACTCATCGGTACCTGCCTTTTTTTAAGTTTTTATTCCCTCACTTTTCCTCTTGCCAGCGAGGCAAAGATTCCCGTAATACAAAGCACGGTAAAAACAGCAAACAGTATTTTTATGCTGTAGAGAAACATGCCGTAATATTCAGGCGTAATTCTGATTTTCCCGATTACAATTGAGAAAACCATAATTGATATTGCCATGCTCAGCATCTGTCCCGTAAGCCTCATCGTTGCAAGCGTGGCCGAGGCAACGCCGTAGATCTTCTTTTCAACCGAGCTCATTATGGCGTTTGTGTTTGGCGAAGTAAAAAGCCCGAATCCCATTCCTATAATCATAAGCGCCGGAACAATGAACCCCGTTGATGTGCCTGTCCCTATAAATGCCAGTGCAAAAAGCCCCAGGGCCAAAAGCCCCATTCCCAAAGAGGCAATTACGCCAGGCTCAACTTTATCTGAAAGCCTTCCTGCAAAGGGGGAAACAATCATCATAATAACAGGCTGGGCAACAAGAATAAGCCCCGCCTGCTGCGGCGTAAAAGCTTTTATGTACTGCAGGTAAAGACTCAAAAGGAACCCTATGGCAAACGTTGCGCTGTAGTTTATTAAAGCCGCAGCATTGGAAAAAACGAAAACCGTGTTGTGTCTGAAAACCTTCAGGTCCAGAACCGGATTTACCGTACGCGACTCCCACTTAATAAAAATTAAAAATCCCGCTATTGCAAGCAATATAAGAATGGCGCCATTTATTGAGGGCAGAAGCGTAAAGCCGTACATGAGCGCCGTTAATGCCAGGCTTAAGACAACTGAACCTGTAAGGTCAAACTTTTCCCCTTTTGCCTCGGCCCATTCCCCTTTAAGCTTCGTAATTACAAGATAAATGACTATGAGCCCCAGAGGGACATTCACATAAAAGAGGCTCCTCCAGCCCAGGTTCTGCGTCAAAACGCCTCCTAAGAAAGGACCAATTGAAAGCCCGAAATATGTAGCTGAAACGTTAATACCCAGAGCCTTGCCTCTTTCGCCCGGGGGATAAACCGACGTCAGAATTGCCACACCTGTCCCGAAGACCATTGCGCTTGCAAGCCCCTGCAGAACGCGTGCTCCTAAAAGGAGGTAGACTGATGACGACAGGGCACACATGAGTGAAGAGACGGTGTATAAAATAATTCCAATCAGAAAAAGCTTTTTTCTTCCATGTATATCGGCAAGCTTGCCCAAAGGGACTAAAAACACGGCGGCGGCAAGGAGAAATGAGCTTGCCACCCAGCTTAAAAGGACTGCATCAAGCATAAACTCCCGCCCAATGGCAGGAAGCGCAATATTTATGCTTGAGCTCATAAATGGAGTTGTAAAAGCGGCTGTTGTCGTAATCAGGAGCGCAGTCTTCTTTTGTTTATCTTCCGGCATCTTATCACTGCAGAAATAGTTTGTATTACGAAATTACCCATTTAACTTAGAAAAAATCCCCGAGAGGTACAACGTTCACCACCTTTCGATTTTCCAGGCGCAGAATAGAATAAATAATTTGTTTTGCGTATCATATATTATTCATTAACAAATTATGCTTTATGACAAAACTTCAACAGAGAAGAAAACGTTTTAAGAGGATCCTTCAGCCTTTCCAGCAGTTCATCCAGGCTGAGACCTTCAGCGGCATTCTCCTCCTGTTCTTTACGGTTCTGGCTCTCGCCTGGACAAACTCGTCTTTCCGCGACTCATACTTCAGCCTCTGGCATACAAAGGTAAACCTTGGCTTTGGGAGTTTCCTTCTGGATGAGCCGCTGCACTTTTTTATAAATGACGGGCTTATGGCCGTTTTCTTTTTTATGGTAGGACTCGAAATTAAAAGGGAAATTCTGGCCGGAGAATTATCTTCTCCCAGACTTGCAGCCCTCCCTGTAATTGCGGCCCTGGGCGGAATGCTTTTCCCGGCCCTCATATACCTCGTTTTTAACCTTGGTACCCCGACAGCCCAGGGATGGGGAATCCCTACCGCAACAGACATCGCATTTGCTTTAGGAATTATGTCGCTCGTGGGGAAGAAAGTGCCTCTGGGGCTCAAGGTTTTTCTTGCCGCCCTTGCAATTGCAGACGACATGGGCGCGGTAATTGTTATTGCTGCATTTTACTCTTCAGGCATATCCGTGTTCTGGCTTCTTACGGCACTGGCATTTTTTGCCCTCCAGATGCTCATGAACCGCCTGGGCGTGCATAAAAATCCCGTTTATGCCATTCTGGGCATTGGACTCTGGTTCACCCTCTGGAAAACCGGCATCCATCCTACCATTGCGGGGGTGCTTTCGGCAATTGCAATTCCTGCAAGAACAAAATTTATAAATGGAAATTTTACAGATTCGGCACGGCATTATTTAAGAGAATACGACAATGCTCCTAAAACAGAAGATCCTTTGGTTACAAAAGAAGAGCAGGAGGCGCTCCTGGGACTCGTGACAATAAGCGAAAACGCCCAGACTCCCCTGCAGAGAATTGAGCATAAGCTCCAGCCGTGGGTTTCATACTTCATTATGCCTCTTTTTGCACTTGCAAATGCAGGCGTTGAAATCGGACGCGAGATATCTGAGGCATACACCACGCCTTCAACAATCGGGGTCATGCTCGGCCTGTTCCTCGGGAAACCCCTCGGAATAATGCTCTTTTCTTACCTTTCAGTAAAGTTCAGGATTGCAAGCCTGCCCGCGGGGGCAAACTGGATGTCAATGCTTGGAACAGGAGCCGTGGCAGGAATAGGTTTTACCATGTCAATCTTTATAGCAAACCTCGCATTCGGGGCCGAAAGCCCTTTCTTAAGCTTTGCTAAAATCGGGATCCTGTCGGCTTCTTTGCTTTCAGGACTTGCAGGATGGCTTATACTAAGAAGCAGCAGATAAACTGCTGCTTCTTAATAAAGTTTAAATGCAGATTTCAGGCTGCCTGTCCGCAGCACTTTTTGTACTTCTTTCCGCTGCCGCATGGGCATGGGTCGTTGCGGCCTACCTTTTCTTCCACCCTGACGTAAGGCTTTACAGAAACACCCTTGCCGTCCTCAAAATACCAGCGGCCGTCTTTCTTCTTAAAGGTGGAAAGCTCATGGTGCTCTTTCTTTATCCCTTTCTGTGAAAAGGAGGCTATAAATTCAACTTCGCCTTCTTCATCCTGAGCCGTGCCTTTGGAAGTATTTTTAATCTCTATTCCCAGCCATTCGGAATTCTTCGACCAGTCGAGCGTGGCATCACGGTCAAAATCATCCCTGTGCTCAGGGTGTGTTGTATCATAAATATAATCTATTTCCTGCTTTACATATGCTGTATAGCGTGATCTCATCAGCTCTTCGGCCGTCTGGGCCGTTCTTTCACCTTTAAAAAGCGGCAGGCAGCATTTATTATACGCTTTACCTGATCCGCAGGGACAGTTTTCCATAGATCCTCTTTTATCCTTCATTTATTGCTTAATTTATTGAAATGCAAATATAAAAATAATTTCCGTTTCCTGAAATTTCAGATTTTAGTACTTGATCTTCTCAAACCCTTTGCCGAAAACACCCATTACAGAATTGTAGGAAAGAAAAGCATCCTCGTCGGCTTCCTTTACAATCCTGAGTATAAGACTCAGCTCATTTTTGCGCGCTACAACCATTAGGACTTCTTTCTCCTCGTTCGTGTACCATCCCTTTCCCTTAAGGAATGTTATGCCGCGCCTGAGGTCTTTTCCTATCTTTTCTGCAATTACTTCATTATGGTCCGAGAAGACAAAAACCTGCATCGACTGCTTTGCGCCCTCTAAGAACATGTCTATTGTATAGGTGGTAACAGCCATTACCACGCAGCCGTAAACAATCTTTTCCAGGGATCCGAAAATAAGGTACGACGAGGAGATAATTATTACGTCAATTACAAGCAGAACCTTGCCGGGACTCACATTTTTGTATTTTACTATCATCATGGCAATTATGTCCGTACCGCCCGAGCTCCCGCCCTGCGTAAAGACTATCCCGATTCCTAAACCTCCTAACATACCCCCTAAAATTGAAGCCATAAAAGCGTCCTTTACTACAGGGGCTTTAATATAATACTGCAGCGCTGAAAGAAAGACAGATAAAATCAGTACCGCGTAAACTGTTTTTATTCCGAAACCGGAGCCGAGAATTTTAAGCGACAGAGCGATTAAAAATGCATTCAGCACCAGAAACGTCAGACCCACGGGAAACCCCGTTACAAAATAAATAAGCGTACCCACACCGCTTAAGCCGCCGCCGACAATCTTGGAAGGAATTAAAAAGGCCGTCCAGCCGAGGGCATAAATAAACAGGCCGAGTGTAATTATAAGATAACTTTTTATAGAAGCAGAAGTTTTTTCCATATTTCCTTGTGTTTTTCCTTAAAATCAACACTATTAATAATTCAAAAAAGGTTTTGAATTTATGCATAAATACGGTACGTTTCAAGTAAAGAAGATTTACATGGATTATGAAGCAAAATTATAATAAACCCTATAAGACAGATAAAAACGGCAGAACGGAAAAAACCGGCAGGTTTGAAAAATCAGACAGAAGAGATAAACCGGAAAGAAGTGAAAAACCCGAAAGAAGGGGAAAACCCGATAAATGGGAAAAACCGGACAGAAGAAACAGGCAGGACAGAACAGAAAGAACTGAAAGAAGGGAAAGGCCTGAGAGAACAGATAGATTTGAGAAAACAGATAGATTTGAAAGAAAAGACCGACCGGAGAAAACAGAAGAATCCGCTGCGTCATTTGCCCGTATACTTTTGGGCAAAACTCCCCCTCAGGTAAAAAAAGACGAGGTTGAACCCCTTTCCAGGATGGACTATAATGCCGAAATAAGGCTTAAAGACGAAGCTTTTGCTGAATTCTGGCAGATAAATAAGCTCCCCCTGAAGCCTGAACCCATAAGGCGTTCACCCAGGCCAAGGCACTACCGAACAACCACAAAAAGAAGGGTTGTAAACATACAGGGTAAGTTTCATCTTTTGTTCAGCGAAAGCCATAAGCCTTCGGGAGAAGGCCTCTATAGCTATTCAGAACTGGAACCGGAAGAGCACAACGCAATATACAAGTTCCTCTTAGACAGGATAAATGAACCTGCCTTCAGGCTCATTGGCTTTAACCTTAACTACCTCATTATACGCGGCAGCTATACAGAATTTACCGTAATATTTAATGTGCACACATTAAATGCCGATACCGTAAGAAAACTTAAGGCTCTTTCCCTCCAATTGCAGAAGCTGGAAGTGAATATTGCCTCAGCTTTTATCTACCTCGATCCCACGCGTTCAGAATATTACCTCGAGAACCTGAGGCCTAAGGATCAGCTTAATTTCAAGAAGCTTTTCGGTCCCGATAAGATCTTTATTGTAATTAATGACAAAAAGTATTCATTCCACCCCACATCTTTTTCACAGATAAACCAGTCCATGATACCCGTAATGCTGGACCTGGCCAGGGAGATGCTTGCTGTAGATGAAAAAGACGTGCGCTTTGTGGATCTTTTCTGCGGATACGGGCTGTTTACGCACTTTCTGGCGGATGATTTCTCCGAGGCCACAGGCATTGAGGCCGAAGGAGCCTCTGTAAGATCGGCAATTGAGAACACCCCCTACTTCTCGCATAAAAGCAGGATAAGGTTCCTGGCAGAAAAAATTGACGAGGAGACCATGGATAGCCTCCTGCCCGCTGACGGGAAGCCCGAGGTATTTCTTTTAGATCCCCCGAGGCAGGGGACAGCTGAAGGGGTAATTGAATCGATTGCGGAAAGGGATCCCTTAAAGGTAATTCACATCTTCTGCGGCGTCGACGAGATCCCGAGGGAACTGAAACTATGGACAAAAAACGGCTACCGGCTTAAGCGCGTGGCCCCTCTGGATATGTTTCCCGGAACGCCGAACCTGGAGGTAATGCTCCTTTTTATCCCTGAATAACCGTTCAATTATTAAGCAATTGATTTAGAGGACTATTTTCCATACTAATTATATATTAATATGGAGAATAGTAATGCTGGAAGAAAAGGCAAAGCGTTTAATTGAGCTGAAGGAAGAGTACGACAGGGTAAAAGACGAATATATAAGGCTGAGGGATGAATTCCATAACGAACTCCTGAACAGCCAAAACAGGGATTTTGAGTTCCAGGGCTACAGGATCATGCTTGTGGACGACACGATAAGGCGTGAACTGGACCGGGCGCTTCTTCAAAGGACATTAAAGGAGCTGGGGCTTTCAGAAGACGAGATTATTTCCATTATAATATCCTCCAAACGTGAAATTCCCCTCTCCGGCGCAATAAAAATCATCAGAATCTAGTCATTTACCTTTAGGGCGCGCCGCCGCGCGCTCCTGCATTTCCTCACTTTTTAATTTTTAATTTTAATTGATTTCAGATTTCATAGCTTCCCGACTGCCCGTTTTCACTGATCCCGATCTCTTCCAGGTCGCGCGCGGCAGGACCGTTTACCACTTTGCCGAAACATGTGAACCTGGAGCCGTGACATGGACAGTCAAACGTCTTCTCCTCCCCGTTCCACTCCAGTATGCATTTGAGGTGTGGGCATACGGCGCTGTAGGCATAAAGCTTTCCATCGTCATCTTTGTATACCGCCGCCTTCGTCAGCCCCTGCCTTATTATTGCACCGTGTCCCGGCGCGAGGTCCTTTATGGAATCTATGTCGCCGGGGGATAAATATTCCTTGAACTGTTTTGCAACGTTCACGTTTTCCTGTATAAAATCGCTTGCCGCCTTAACTGTCTTACGCGAGGGGTCGTAAAGATCCTGCCACGGGTTCTGCCTTCCCATTATCATGTCTGTAATGAGTATACCTGCTATGGTGCCGTGTGTCATCCCGTTGCCGGAATCCCCCGTAACTATAAACACGTTGTCGCTGTCCATGGGATTACGCCCTATAAAGGCCATTGCATCCACAGGCTCCATTACCTGTCCCGACCACTTGTATTCAAACGACTCGACCGGAAATCTTTCCATGGTCCACATAACGAGGTTATTATACTTATCCTCTTCCTGAACCCCTTCTTCATCCGGCTGCCCCGTCTTGTGGTCCTCGCCTCCAGCAATCAAAAGATCGTACTCCGGGCTAAAATTCTGAAGCCTTACGTAGTGGTAAGGATCGCTCGTCCAGATGGAGTTCTGGTCCCCCGTGTCCCACCACAATGCGCGCGGAAGCGAGCCTTTCCTTACAAGCCCGCCAATGACATAAGTGCGGTAGGGCGCCTGCTTGGTATGGATCGCAAATGTATCGTTAATCGGGCTGTTTGTTGCAACAACTATATAGTCGGCCCTGATCGTAAAGCCTTTGTCGCTTGTAACCCCCAGATTCGTAACCTTGGATGCGTGCGTATTTGTAAAAATGAGGCCGCCGTTTCTTACAATGGCCGCGGCAAGCCCGTCGTAGTATTTCATCGGGTTGAAAGTAGCCTGATCGGGGAACATGAGGCATGGCCCTGTTTCCAGAGGGATACCCGGAACACCTTCTATCATCTCAGTTCTTATTCCGGCCTCGTGCGTGGCCTTAAGCTCGTCGTCAAGGGTTTTCTTTTTGTCTGAAGGGTGCAGGAAAAGATATCCCGGAAGGCGTTCAAAATCGCAGTCTATTTTCTCCTCATTAACAATTTTCTCAACCTTGCCTATAGCCGCCGAATGGCTTTCTGCGGCCAGGCGGGCATTTTCCTCTCCCAAGAGCTCCCTGATGTAAGAATACCTGTCGTCCAGGGCATTTGAAATGTGGGCTGTCGTGCGGCCCGACTCCCCGCTTCCTATCTCCCCGTCTTCCATAATGGCAACATTTTTCCCCTCCCTTGTAAGGAGGTAAGCTGTCGTAAGCCCCGAGATCCCGCCTCCAACTACAACAACGTCCACCTTCAGATTCCGCTCAAGCCTGTCGCTGGCAGCAGGTTTAACCGAGGCCGTCCAGTATGAAAGATTTTTTCCCGAGGTGATCTGTGAACTTGGAATCTCAGGTTCATTTGCAATAGGACTTTCCACATCCTGTCCTTTTACTTTCTTTGCCATCCATTCCTCCTCATTTCAAATTCGTAACTCTACTTATAAAGCCATAACTTCCGGATAAATGATGCCATATAAAAAAATAACCCGGCACAACCAAAACACCTGGTAAAAGGTGAACAGATAAGGTCATGCCGGGCAGCATGGGTAAAATGAAAATTTCTTCTTTAGCTTCCCGAATATTACCGGGTGCAAACCCCGGCAGTAAGTATCTGGATTAACAAGGAAAATTATCCGCTTTTAAGATCCTGATAAATGTACCGTACTTAAATAATAAATAAATATAAGTATAAATATGCAAGGTATTTTTTAACGGCGGCTGCAGTCACGAATTATTCCGTATAACTTTCTGGACGAATGTCCCTCTTATTGCGCAAAATTTTTCAAAATTCCACATTTTTTCTTATCATTATTAGTTAACATTTACAAACTGCGGATAAAAAAATGAAGCTTACAATTAATGATAAAGCAAAACTGAATAACGGCGCGGAAATCCCTTATTTCGGCCTCGGGGTTTACCAGTCGCCTCCGGGAGAGGAGACATACAATGCCGTACGCTGGGCGCTTGATGCGGGCTACCGCCACATTGATACGGCGGCTTTCTATAAGAATGAGCACGACGTGGGACGCGCAATTAAGGACAGCAGCGTGCCCAGAGAAGAGGTTTTTGTAACAACTAAACTCTGGAATGACGACCAGGGATACGACAAAGCGTTAAAAGCCTTCGACGAAAGCCTCAAAAAACTCGGCTTCGATTACGTGGATCTCTACCTCCTGCACTGGCCGGTATCAGGTCTTAGAGGCGATTCCTACAGGGCACTTGAGGAGATATTAAAGGATGGGAAAGCCAAAGCAATCGGCGTAAGCAACTACACCACTTCACACCTAAGGGAGCTCCTTAACTCCTGCAATGTGGTTCCGGCTGTAAACCAGGTTGAATTCAGCCCGTTTCTTTTCCAGAAGGGCTTATTCGAATTCTGCCTTGAGAACAATATTCAGCTCGAGGCCTATAGCCCTCTTGCCCGCGCAAGCAAGCTTAAAGACGCCCGCCTTAGGGAAGTTGCATCGCATTACGGGAAAACCACGGCACAGATCATGATCCGCTGGGCCCTGGAGCACAAGATTGTCGTTATACCCAAATCGGTGCATAAAGAGAGGATCTATGAAAACGCAGATGTTTTCGATTTCGAGATCTCAGGTGAAGATATGCAGACCCTCGACTCCCTTGATGAAAACTTCAGGGTAGCCTGGGACCCAAGCAGAATCCCATAAATTAAGGCGGAAATAGTTTATAAAGGGTAAGAGTTTCTGCCTTAGAATCTCCCCCTTTTCCGCACTCTGAAAAGATCCTTAAAATCATTCATTTTAAGGATCTTTTCTTTTTATATATTAGCTTAGATTAATTACCAACAGTTATTAATAACAACGCAACCCCCAATTTCACTCCAAATAATTAAATCAAAGAGGAAGGCGAAATAAAAAATATTAATTAAAAACTTATAAATCTTTATTTTTGCAAATATGATTCCCTTCTTACTACCCTTATTGATTAGAATAATATAAAATAATCTTTTTTAGCATTATAAGATTCATAAAGCGACGTTTCAATAAACATCTCTATATTTTTCTTTCACTGGACTAACACTTTATCAGCAATTTCCTATGGTTCTAAATAGTAATTGAAAAAGAATTTTAAATCGTAATCATTTTAACCAAGAAGTATAAAATTCCTATATTTTATAATCTTTTGCATCTGGCTGAAAGAAAATTATTCCTGCTAAACAAGAAATCGAAACACATTAAGAATATTACACATGTTACATATAGTTGCCATTGTTTCAGCAAATAATTAAATTTCCCCTTGCTTTACTCAAAAATTTGGAAATCCAAAAGGAAGACATTTCTTATTTCAAAATTCATTAAGTCTCTTAAAGAGACACTTTTCCCAATTGATTAATAATTGTAGGAGGAAAAATGAGTTCGGTTAATGAGATTGATGTTATTAAAGAAATCGATATATCTTTATCAAAAATTGAAGATGAAGATGCTCGAAATAGGATTTTAACATGGGTTAATTCAAAATATTTAAAATCACCTCAGATACAACAATTACCAGTTACTATCATTGATCAGCCCATAGCCGCAGCACAAGAAAAAACAAAAATAGCCAAAAGCTCTAACGGGAAATCAAAGAGCGCAAGAAAAACTACCTTTTCAATCGTCAAAGAGATAAGTCTTAGACCAGATGGAGTAAAATCCTTTAAGGAGTTTGTTAAAGAAAAAGATCCCAAATCCGACCAAGAAAAATGTTTGGTTGCTGTATATTATTTAAAAATGAATCTCAACATCGAAAATATTGACGCAAATTATGTCTTTACGTGTTTTAAAGATGCTGGATGGAGGACACCGGCAAATCTTACTACAACATTAACTGTGTTATCAAGTCAAAAGGGATGGGTGGATACTTCATCATTAAAAAGTATTGTTTTAACTAATCTTGGGGAGGATTATGTTGAGCATGACTTACCAGCAAAAGGTAAAAATGAATTATGAGTACAGGTCAACAAATGAATCAGTTTGCAGTGTTTGCGACGATTCCAGACGGATTGCGAATTCCTCTCATTGAAAGTTATAATGAAATACAGAAGAACTTTATTGAGCAAAGATGGGAACCTTCAGAACTAAATGGCGGGAAATTATGCGAAATCATATACACTATAATTAAAGGTTATATTGGCGGCACATATCCTCCTGCACCCAGCAAACCAAATAATATGGTTGATGCATGCAGAGCTTTAGAAAACACTCCCAACATAACCCGTTCATTGAGAATTCAAATTCCTAGAATGATTATCGCTCTTTATGAAATACGTAATAATCGTGGAGTTGGGCATGTAAGTGGAGATGTAAACCCCAATCATATGGATGCAGTCGCGGTGCTATATATGAGTAAGTGGCTAATGTCTGAACTTGTTAGGGTATTTCATAATGCAGATATGGTAACCGCCTCTGAAATTGTTGATTCACTTGTTGAGAGAAAAAGCCCAATTGTTTGGGAGGTAGATGGGAAACGGAGAATTCTAAAAAATGGGTTAACATTCAAAGACAAAACTCTCGTTCTTCTTCATTCAGCAAATCGGCATTTACAGGAATCGGAATTAATAGAATGGCTTGAAATTGTAAAACCGTCAAATTACAGAAGAGATGTTTTAATTCCTCTGCATAAAGAAAAACTTTTAGAATACAATAATTCAACCAAAGATATTTATATTTCCCCTAAGGGAATAAAATATATTGAAGACAATAATATTCTTAGTAATTAATGATATGGACTTCATGGGTGATTATCTAAGATGATGACTTAAAAGCAGCAGGAAATTTTCAGTACGTCGGCTAAACGGAAATGTTTAAAACAGCATAATTTCTAAATATTTTGAAGCCCTACTCATCATCTCCCCCTTCTCATAAAAGCTCAAAGACGGACTTGAAAACGGTTTTGGGCTTTTTGCATCTTTGCACTTCCTTTGCACTTCCCTCGCTCTTCTTATGAACCGCCATTCTGTGTGGCCCAAATGAAAATATTTCACTTTTTTATTTTTCAGGAAAATTTTCCGAAATCGCCCTCCGTCACCATATTATATATTGAGAGATTAATTTTTTTGAGACAATTAACTATAACTTAAAAATTACTGACTCAAAACTGATTTGTATTTTTCTTTCAAATTTTCTAAACTTGAAACGCAGAAAAAGCCATGGCCTTTCATGCTTTCACTTAGAGTTCTACAGTTTTAGTAATAAATAAGGTTGCTGATGAAACTTCTAAAAATTCTCTCCATTTTTCTTTTCTTTTCATCTTTTGTTTATAGCCAGTCAGATGAGTGGATTAACTACAAGCCTCAAAGTGTTGTAAGTTGCCAGGCAGTTGATGGGCAATTCCTGTGGATCGGAACCGGAAACTATCTAACCAAATTGAATATGTTGACTGGTGAAAAAGATATCTACAGCGCTGAGAATTCCGGCTTACCAGGACATCACGTTAATGCAATTACAATAGATCGCCAAGGGAATAAATGGATCGGCACGGATTTAGGACTCGTAAAATACAACGACACTACATGGACCGTATATAATACTTCAAATTCGGATTTGCCGGAAAACTACGTCTTGTCGATTGCCTTGGATCAGCATGACAATCTGTGGATTGCAAACGGCCTGAGAGCTGCTAAATTCGATGGGAAAAACTGGACTGTCTATAAAATAAACGGTTCTATTACTCCAGTCGGATATGTCATTTCTGTTGTAGTTGATAAAAAGGGGAACAAATGGTTTGCTTGCAACGGAGGCGGGTTGTTAAAATACAATGATACCACATGGACTGTATATAACCGTTCCAATTCCGGATTACCAGACTATAATTTTCTTACTCTTGCAATTGACAAAGAGGGAAATAAGTGGATGTCTTGCTATGCCGGACTTGTCAAATTTGACGATAGTACATGGACAATATATGACCCTTCTAACTCGAGATTACCGGATAACGGGATCCGGTCAATTGCAGTGGATTCCCTGGGAAATAAGTGGATCGCCACAAATGCAGGCCTTGCAAAATTTGACGGCAAAAACTGGACAGTATTCAATAACTCCAATTCCGAACTGCCGGAAAATCAGGTTTTATCTGTGGTAATTGATGATAAGGGGAATAAGTGGGTGGGAACAACTTACAGGATTTCCAGGTTCGATGACCAGAAATGGACGGTGTACAGGACTTCCAACTCAGGTCTTCTGTATACCGGGACCAACCAGATTGCCATAGACAGCCACAATAATAAATGGATGGCAGATAATTCTGTATTAACAAAATATGACGGAACTGAATGGACCGTCTATCGCCCTACTTTAACCGGAGTCTCCAATGCACAAATCACTTCAATCGCAATAGACCTTCAGGGGTATAAATGGATCGGATCAGACCTTGGCCTCTTCAGATTTGATGATACGACCTGGACAGTGTATAACAGCACAAATTTCGGGCTGCCTGGAAATTACGTAACATCAGTTGCCGTAGATTCCAAGGGTAATAAATGGCTTGGAATAGATTACACTGCCGGCCTGTTAAAATTTGACGGCCAGGACTGGAAATTTTATAGTACCTCAAATTCCGGTTTCCCAGGAATGTACATAGTTAATTCCATCTTAATTGATGAGAATGAGAATAAATGGCTTGGAACCTCAACATATGGGGAACTGATTGAGTATAACGACACAACGTGGACAGTATATGATAAGTCCAATTCAGGACTTCCACAGGATCTGGTTACTGTAGTTGCCTCAGATCAACAAGGGAATAAATGGATTGGGACTAAAAATAGTGGAGTAGTCAAATTTGACGGCAATAACTGGTCAGTATACAATAAAACCAATTCGGGTTTAAGCTCTAACTATATATATTCAATATGCTTTGATCAGAAGAATAACCTCTGGCTTGGAACGGATAACGGCCTGGGTAAGTTTGACGGAAAGACATGGGTCGTTTTTGACAGCTCTAATTCTGGTTTGGATGCTAAGTTGGTTAAATCAGTAGCTGTTGATAGAGATGGCAATAAATGGATAGCTACAGATAAAGGGGTTTCGGTCTTAAAAGGAGAAGGTATATTAGCAGAAGTTAAGACAGATAAGGTTTCGCACCCAGAAATGTTTTCACTTAGCCAGAATTACCCAAATCCGTTTAACCCGTCGACAAAGATTTCTTTTACAATTCCCGAAGGAAGATTTGTAAAACTAACCGTTCATGACATGCTCGGCAAAGAAGTTGCAGCACTTGCAAATGAATTCAGGTCTCCCGGAATGCATACGGTTCAGTTCAACGCCTCAAACCTCCCCAGCGGCATGTATATATATTCCATTCAGGCCGGAGAGTTCAGAAGTTCAAAGAAACTCCTCCTCATTAAATAGCATCAGGCGATATTTAATTCAAAGCCCTTGAAAATTCACTCTTCAAGGGCTTTTTTATTGAAAAATAAAGACGGATTAAAACATTTTGGGCTTTTTCCATTAAGGCCCGGTTTGCCTCACGCCGCCCACCTTCAGCTCCGGGTTTTCACTGGTTAGAAAAGTTAAAAACTGGTTATTCATGTCCGATAAGCTCATCCCATATATCTGGTCAAAGACCTCGAGACCCTTACCCTGCTGATAAAGCCTTATATATTTTGCAATTCCGTAGGTTGAGATCATATATTTCGTAAAAGCCCCGGCCATGGCGTACGAATTCCTCAGTATATTACCTGTTTCATCGTTGCGGATTATTTCAAATGGGGTCGAAATGTCGCCTTCGGCAATCCTGAGGCGCGCAAACTCATAAAGATCCATCCCGTCCCAGCTGTCCTCTGTCCAGACTGCCAAGCCCTCAGATATGATCCATTTATAGGGGCCTCTTGCGCCTGCTCCGAAAAACTTGTCCACAATAAAATGGGTCAGCTCATGCTTTCCCATAATATTGGAAAGGGAATATCCGTCCACACCGTAAATTGCGTCGTAATTCCCGATTTCATGCCCGTTTCCGAACTGCCCCGCGTCAGTTATATCGTCATACTCGTCAAAACTGCTGAAAATGAAGTAAATTGCCCTGAAATTATGGTCATGCAGGTGCATCTGGTTCAAGATGTCGAGGTAATTATTTTCCTGCCTGTTTGCAATCAGTTTAATTCTTCCTTCACTTTTTGAGCCCGGGCGGTAGTAAAAATCAAAATGTTTTGTGTGGTAAGAAAGCCAATCCCCTTCCTGAAGAATCTTTTCAGGTCTGTTTCTTTCAACAAATCCGGTTCTGCATCCCAAAAGCAGGCTTAAGAAAACCGCAAAAAGGACAAATAATAACTTTCCTTTCATCCAGGATTTCTGTCCCATTAAATGTTTTGAAATTAAGGTCTTAATTTAGCGGTTGTCACCTTTAATTCCAATTTCCCAAATTCAACAGGAATATTCAAACTACTAGTTTTTACCCGTATTGAATTTCCGGGCAGGCGCTCCCGGAGGCATCTACTTACAAATAACCAACTGTTCAATAGTAACCAATAATGGGCACTCTTTTTTGCCCTAAATGGGGGAAATAAGCACAAATACTGAGAATTGCACCCCCAAGGGCAAATGGCATATCTATTGAATGCGTATAGCCATACAATATGGCAAAAACAGATTAAAAAATGGAAAAAGAACTGGATCCTTCAGCAATACCGACCCCTAAAAAAGGGGGAATAAACCCAAAAGTATTAATAATAGGCCTTCCTGTATTTATTGTACAGCTTGTGGTGGTCTATTTTGTTACGGCTAATATCCTTATGAGTAAAAAGGATAAGGAAGCCAGCGCCTCCGATTCTAATAAAGGGAAAACCGAAGTAACCGGAGAAGCCAGCACTTCTTCCATTCAGACGGGCCCGATTGAGACCATAGAGGACCTGATTGTAAATCCGGCAGGCACAAACGGCCAGAGACTCCTCCTTACTTCAGTCGGTTTCGGCATCGCTGCCGGGGAAAAAGAAGCTGAGGAAGCAAAAAAGAAATTTGAAGAAAAAAAAGTGATCATTCAGGATGTGGTCAATACCACGCTTGCAAGCAAAACTGTCCCACAGTTAAGCAGCATTGCCTACAGGGATACAGTTAAGACAGAGATTATTAAAACACTTAAGTCGCGCGTTCCCGACATAAGGATCAACAATATATTTTTCAGCAAATTTATTATCCAATAAGTTTATAAACCCGAAGAGCTATGGCAGAAGTTTTATCACAGCAGGAAATCGATCAGCTTCTTAATAAGATGAAGACCGGCGGGGAACAGTCCCCGGCATCTGTGCCTGAAAAGGAGGCAATTCCCTTTGACTTCAGGCTCCCGAACAGAATTTCCAAAAACCAGCTCAGAACTATACGCAACATCCATGAAAACTTTTCCGAAAGCCTTAGCTCTTTCCTCCTTTCAAAGCTGCAGGCCATTGTAAATATTAACGTTATCTCGGTCGACCAGATCTACTATTCCGAATACGTGCTTTCGGTCTCAAATCCAGCCTGCTTGTTTACATTTGAAATAAAGGATACTGACATAAAGGGCATTCTTGAATTAAGCCCCGAACTGGCTCTTGCATTAGTCGACCGCCTCCTGGGCGGCAACGGAATGGGTACTAAACAGTCCAAGATCATTACCCCAATCGAGCAGAAAGTGCTCTTTATGATCGTTGAAAAGATCATGGTGGATCTTAAAAAGGCATGGCAGATTATAGGGGAATACGATTTTGAAGTCGAACGCTTCGAACCCGATATCGATTTCGCACAGATCACTTCACAGAGCGAAAGCGTTCTTCTTATATCATTTGAAATTTTTATAGGCGAGCAGTCGTACCTTATGAATATCTGCTTTGCCACGTTTGCCTTCGACACAATATTATCTAAAATGTCGAACCAGAAGCTCTCTTCAATCAGACCCGTTAAATATAACGGCACTACAGCCAGGAATATTCTTAACCAGCACCTCCAGAAAACTTCACTTAACCTGGCCGTGGAATTCGGCAAAACATCAATCTCTGTCGATGACCTGATGCACCTGGAAATTGGCGACATTCTGAGAACCAATAAAATAATAGGCGACGAGCTTAAGATTAAAGTGGCCGACAGGGTTATATTTATGGGACTGCCCGGAACGGTAAACGGCCACAAGGCGGTGAAAATTACGCGCAAAGTTGAAAATAAAGAAAGTATTTAAATAAAATCGCTCCCCGAAGGAAGCGATCAGACTATTGATTATAAAAAGAGAATATAAACGGAGAAGAAAATGTCTGCTGACGACATACTAAGCGAATTCGAACAGATCTCAGGAGATCAGATTACCGGCGGCGTGGCTGATTTTACTGAATTTGATGAATCCAATAACCGCAGCCCTGTGCAGAATGAAAAGCTTGAATTCTTAAAGGACCTCCAGCTTAGCGTTTACATTGAGCTCGGACGCACGCAGATGCTCATTAAAGACATTCTTGAGCTCGAAAGAGGCTACGTAATTGAACTCGATAAGCTGGCAAGCGAGCCCGTAGACATTTTTGTTAACAATAAGAAAATTGCCGAGGGCGAAGTGGTGGTTATCGACAAGCACTTCGGTATTAGAATTACAAACCTCGTCGACTCAAACGACAGGTTAAAAGGACTGTCCTGAAATGGAATTCTGGAATATATTAAAAATAATTTTTCTGCTGATCTTAATCCTGGGACTCATGTACGGAACACTCTACCTGGCCAGGAAATATTTCTTTACGTTTGATAAAAGTACAAAAAAATTAGTAAAAATAAAGGTGCTCAGCACCCAGATGATACTGCCTAAAAAGTACATTCAGGTGGTTCAGGTGCACGACAAGGTACTGGTTCTTGGCGTAAGCGACAACTCGATTAATCTTTTGCAGGAACTCAACAGCTCGGTAACAGCACGGCTGGTTGAAGAAGAGACTGCCAGAAACGATTTCAAAGACAACTTTAAGGATAATTTTGTTGAGATATTGAAAAAAAATTTGGGTATGAAATGAAAGTTTTTACTGCTGTAGTTCTCCTCTTCATTACACTTTCTTTATTCAGTGACGTAAGTTTTGCCCAGGCTAAGACCATTCCGCTGCCTAAAATAGGAATTGACGTCGGAACGGCTGACAGCCCGAAGGACGTATCTGTGACAATGCAGATGCTGATCCTCCTTACAGTGCTGTCGCTTGCTCCTTCAATAATGATTATGACCACCTCTTACCTGAGGCTGATCATTGTGTTCCATTTTCTTAAGACCGCACTCGGCACTCAGCAGATGCCCCCTTCGCAGATGCTTGCAGGCGTGGCGCTCTTTATAACGTTTTTTATCATGGCACCTACATGGACAAAAGTAAACAATGACGCCATTAAGCCTTACATGGACGGCAAAATGACCATGGAGGCTGCATACGACAAGGGCATTGAGCCTATAAGAGAGTTTATGTTCAGAAACGTAAGAGATGCCGACCTGGAGCTTTTCCTGGGGCTTTCTCACCTCGAACGCCCGAGGACAAGACAGGACCTGCCCACATACGTCCTCGTCCCGGCTTTTGCAATCAGCGAACTTAGAGCGGGCTTTATTATAGGTTTTTTCCTCTTTATCCCGTTTTTGATGGTGGACATGATAGTCTCAAGCGTGCTGATGAGTATGGGTATGATGATGCTGCCCCCGATGCTCGTCTCGCTCCCGTTTAAGATTCTTTTGTTCATACTGGTCGACGGCTGGAATTTAATTATCGGATCTGTAGTAAGGAGTTTTGGATAATGACAGAAGAACTGATAGTAGAAATACTGACAGACGTATTTTATACAACATTTATAATTTTACTGCCGATTCTGGGCATTTCGCTCCTGGTCGGTATCTTTATTTCTATCTTCCAGGCTGCAACCTCAATCCAGGAGGCAACGCTGACTTTTGTTCCCAAAATACTCGTCACCGCGGTCGCAATTATACTGCTTCTGCCCTGGATGATGGATAAAATGATAGCTATTACGCTCAGGCTCGTCAACATGTTCAGTACTGTGGTAAAATGACCGACATACTGGTAAATGACTTTGTAATTACTTTCCTGATATTCTTAAGGATTATTGCGGTCTTTGGAACGGCTCCCATTTTCGGCAACCAGGCTTTCCCCGCAATTGCAAAGGTATTCCTGGCCGGAATCATAGCTTATATTACGTTCCTGACGCTGAACACGGCAAAAATACAGATTGAACCGGACCTCTTTAACCTGGCCTTCTACGGCCTTAAGGAAGTGGTAACAGGACTCATAATAGGCTTCAGCCTGAACCTGGTCTTCTACGGCTTCTCTTTTGCTGGTATGCTCATCGGAAACGACATGGGTCTTAATATGGCCAGCGCTCTTAACCCTCTTCAGGAAACCGAGAGCAACGTTATCGGCGAAGTGTTAAACGTATTTGCAATACTGATTTTCTTTTTAATAAACGGGCACCATTACATAATTAGGGCAGTTGTATCTTCCTTCAGGATAATTCCCCTCGGGAAGTACACACTTACTCAGCCGGCATTTGACATTTTTATCAGGTATACGGCATCCGTCTTTGTTATTGCGGTTAAAATTGCCTCTCCCGTAATGGTATCCTTTTTTCTTGTCCATCTGGCAGAAGGCATTTTAGCCAGGATTATACCCCAGATGCAGATTTACTTTGTTACGCAGCCGTTGAAGATAGGTATAGGCCTCCTTCTTTTAATTTTCGTTCTGCCCATTTATATGTATTTTTTCAAAGGCATAATGGAAAGCTATGAAAACAGTCTCTACGACCTGATAAAAGCAATGGGAAGTTAGCACGATATGGCTGAAGCGGACGGACAGGAAAAAACCGAACAAGCCTCGAGTAAAAAGCTCGGCGACTCGAGGCAAAAAGGGCAGGTAGCAAAAAGCATCGAGATCAACTCCTTTGCGGTGTTTTCTGCGGGGCTTCTCCTGGTTTTTATGATGCACAGGCATCTTGGTGAAAATATAAGCACCATGGCAATCAGCATTTTCGGCGGCCTGGATAAACTGACGCTCGAGAAGGACCAGATTTCCGAATATGCCTATAAAGGAATTAGTTTTTTTATCGCAACGCTCGGCCCCATATTCGGAGGGCTCGTTGCAGTTGCTGTTATAGCCAGCTACGGGCAGATCGGCTTCCGCTTCAGCCCTCAGGCACTGGCACCCAAGTTTTCAAAGTTTAACCCTGTAACAAACCTTAAGAGCCTGTTCTTCTCCTCAAGGTCGATCGTTGAAGTGGGGAAGTCGCTTCTTAAGCTTATTGTTGTGGGTCTTTTTACATACTGGGTTCTTAAGGATTTTATACTCTCTGCCATCGGGCTGGTCAACTACCAGATCGACGACCTGGTAAACTTTATGATTGAGGCGGCCTATACGCTCCTGTGGAAGGTTTCCTTGTGCTACGCGCTTATTGCAGCCGCGGATTTTGCTTTTCAGAAGTACAAATTCAGGCAGGATATGATGATGACCAAACAGGAAGTTAAAGAGGAAATGCGTGAAAGCGACGGCAACCCGGAGATAAAAGGCAAGATCAGGTCTATACAGATGAAGCAGGCAAGGGCAAGAATGATGAAAGAGCTGCCGAAGGCAGACGTGGTCATTACTAACCCTACTCACTTTGCAGTTGCACTTAAATATGACCTGGGCAAGGATTCAGCTCCCAAGGTTATTGCAAAAGGTATGGATGAGCTTGCACAGAAAATAAAGAAAGTCGCCACGGAAAACGGCGTTCCTTTGCACGAAGACATTCAGCTCGCACGAGCCCTTTATAAGAACTGTGAAATCGGCGACGAGATTCCGGCTGAACTCTTTAAGGCCGTGGCTCAGATACTGGCATACATTTTTAAGGTCAAAAACGAAAAGAAAAAGAAGAGCATTGTTTAACCTATGAACCGGTTTGGTAAAAATAGCGACATTATACTGGCATTCGGCCTGATACTCATACTGGGCCTTATGATCATCCCCCTGCCGGCATTCCTGCTGGATTTCCTGCTTGCTGTCAGCATAACCTTTTCCGTGCTCATTCTTATCGTTTCGCTTTATATACAGTCGCCGACGGACATTTCGGTCTTCCCGGGACTATTGCTTGTTCTTACGCTTTTCCGCCTTTCACTTAATATGGGCTCAACACGCCTTATTCTCCTTGAAGGCTACGCCGGAAAGGTAATCGAATCTTTCGGCACCTTCGTCGTAGGCGGAAACTACGTCGTGGGTTTTATCGTATTCATTATACTCGTCATCATCCAGTTTGTTGTTATCGTAAAAGGTTCCGGCAGAATCTCCGAAGTTGCCGCCCGCTTTACTTTGGACGCCATGCCGGGTAAACAGATGGCAATTGACGCCGATTTGAACACCGGCCTTATTACAGAGGCCGAGGCAAGGGCAAGACGCGAAGGCATTTCAAGGGAAGCAGAGTTTTACGGAGCCATGGACGGTGCCAGCAAGTTCGTTAAAGGAGATGCCGTTGCAGGACTTATTATTAACGGAATTAACATTATAGGCGGGTTTATAATAGGCGTTGCCCAAAGAGGGCTCTCGCTTACAGACGCACTGCAGTCCTACACAATTCTAACCATCGGCGACGGCCTGGTCTCCCAGATCCCGGCTCTCCTGGTTTCGACGGCCGCAGGCCTTGTTGTTACAAAAAGTGCTGCCGGAACCTCACTCGACACGCAGATGAAAACGCAGCTTTTTTCAAACCCCAGGGTTCTGGGAACGGTTTCAGGAGCCGTTTTCATGTTCGCTCTCGTGCCTGGCATGCCTACAATCCCATTCGTTTTAATCGGCTCGGGACTTGCAGCTGCCTCATACTTCACCAAAAAGTCTAATGCCGCAAAGGCTGCCCTTCCGGCTGAGACTCCCGAGGAGATCATCTCAGAGCCTACGGCAGAGGATAAGGTTGAACAGTACCTGCAGGTCGATCCTATTGAAGTTGAAATCGGCTACGGGCTCATTTCACTCGTTGATGAAAACCAGGGCGGTAACCTGTTCCAGAAGATCTCTTCAACAAGAAAATATATCGCGCTCGAGTACGGCGTACTAATTCCGCCGGTAAGGGTAAGAGACAACCTGCAGCTTAACCCAAACGAGTACATAATTAAAATTAAGGGCAACGTTGTCTCGGCATACGAAATTTATACCGACCACTTCCTGGCCATGAATCCGGGCAACGTAACTGAAGGCTTAAGCGGCATACCTACTCAGGATCCGGCTTTTAACCTCGAAGGCTTCTGGATCTCTAAACAGGAAAAAGATAAGGCCGAGCTCTTAGGCTATACTGTTGTCGACAGCATCTCTGTCCTGTCGACACACCTGCAGGAAACCCTGAAGAAGAACTTCGATAAGATCCTCTCACGCCAGGCTGTTAAAACCCTGCTTGAAAACCTGAAGAAAGACTACCCGGCGGTAATTGAGGATATTAACCCCGACCTTCTGCCAATGGGCACAATACAGAAAGTCCTGCAGAACCTCCTTAAAGAACTTATCCCGATCAAGGACCTGGTGCAGATTCTTGAGTCGCTTATAGACTACTGCAAGGTAACAAAAAATATTGACGTGCTTACTGAATACGTAAGGCATTCTCTGGGCTACACAATTTCTAACATGTTCAAAGACGCCAACGGCATCATTCACGCCCTTGCTCTCGGCAATAAGGTTGAAAATTATATTACGCGCGCACTTC
This sequence comes from Ignavibacteria bacterium, assembly GCA_025612375.1. Classification (NCBI taxonomy): domain Bacteria; kingdom Pseudomonadati; phylum Ignavibacteriota; class Ignavibacteria; species Ignavibacteria bacterium. Next base: position 51,813 of record JAAXKN010000015.1, on the reverse strand, counting down.
AGAACCAGAAGGAAGCCGTCCAGACGCTCGGGCTTTCTTCTAAAATGCTGAACGACATAAATGATTCTCTCAAAGAACATATACAGAACTTCAGGATGCTTGGCTACGCTCCTGTTCTTATTACATCGGCTACAATCAGGCCTTATTTCTACAGATTAATTAATTCAAGTTTCCCTGATATAGCAGTTCTTTCCTATACGGAGCTCCCTTCGGATACGGAAGTTGAATTTATAGGGAAATTAGAGGTTGAATATGCAAATTAAAAAGTACATCGCACTTACCCTCAAAGAAGCTTCACAGAAAATGAAAGATGAGCTGGGCAGCGATGCCATAGTACTCAGCACAAGAATTATTGATGACGACCCGCGCTACGGCCACAAAAGAGTCTTTGAGCTGACGGCGGGCGTGGAGGATGATTACGACAGGTCGAAGGCAGCCGTGCCGCCTGCTAAAGCCCCCAAAGCCCAGAGCCCGGCTAAACCTCAGGCCAAGACGAGGACTTTTGCCGAGGAGCTTCAGGAGCTTTCAGAAAAAGTTTACCTGCCCCCTGATAAGGATGCAGGACTCCAGGATCTGAAAAGCCGGATCATGAAGGCCAAGGATCCTCTTCAGAAGGCACCCTCGGCAAAAGCTGCCACTCTGAAAAAGGAAAATAAGAAAGATGCGCTTGAGCGCGAGCTTAATGAAATATCGGACACGCTTATTGCAAGGGAAGTGCAGAAAACCATAGTTGACGCCATAATAGACCAGCTCGGCAAATACACGGAATTTCTGCAGCCTTCGAATATAGACAGCTACGTGATTTCGACAATAAGCTCCATGATACCGACCTCCGCCTTTGAGGTGCAGAAAAAGCAGAAGACAAAAGTAATTGCTCTTGTCGGCCCCACGGGTGTCGGCAAAACAACCTGCATAGCAAAGCTCGCTGTAATTTCAAAAATACTGCATAACCTTAATATAGGGCTTATTTCGCTCGATACGTTCCGCCTGGGCGCAATCGACCAGCTTAAGATATTCTCCGAAATCAGCAACATTGAAATGAGAGTGGCCTATGAGCCGCAGGAGATCCCGGGGCTCATTGCAGAGTTCAGGAAAAAAGACATTGTATTTATAGATACCGCGGGAAGAAGCCAGAACAACTCGGGCCTCCTTAAGGAGACCAGCCGCTTCCTCGCATCTACAAAAGTCGACGAGGTCTACCTGGTCTTAAGCACCACAAGCACAACAAAGAACATTCTGGACGTGGCTCAAAAGTTCAGGGTCCTAAACTATAACGGCGTTGTCTTTACAAAGCTTGATGAGGCGGTCTCATTCGGCAATATACTGAACGTAACGGCTAATTTTAACGTGCCCATAAAGTATCTTACAAACGGACAGATAATTCCGGATGACATAATAGCCGCAGACCCGCAGTTTATTGCAAACATGATCTATACCGGGAAGATCAGCAAATGATCGGACAGACGGAAAGATTACTTGAACTTCAGCGCCTGAAGGCACAGGAGAAGAAACCCGAAGGAAAAGGAAAGATAATCTCATTCAGCTCAGGCAAGGGGGGAACGGGGAAGACATTTGTTTCCCTTAATACAGCCTACGCCCTTTCAAGAATTGGTAAGAAGGTGCTTTTGATAGACCTCGATTCAAATCTTTCCAATATCAATATAATGCTGAACCTGAGGCCCGAGAAGACGCTATTAAATTTTCTCCTGCACAGGAATTCTCTTAAGGAGCTTATTACACGCTATGAGCCGAGCCTCCACTTCATATTCGGAGAATCAGGTAAAGCCGACTACCCCATCCAGAGCGACCACCTCCTGGATTACCTCATAGAGGAGGTAAAGGACTTATGCCGCGAGTATGATTATGTGCTGCTCGACATCGGCGCCGGCGCCGGAGACGAGATAATTCATATTCTAAGCCAGGTGCACGCGAACGTTATTGTCCTTAACGCCGAACCCACGGCAATAATGGACGCTTATGTAATTGTAAAACTCATGCACATGAACGGATCAGCTACACCTAACTTTGCAGTCATAAACAAATGCTTTTCTGAAGAAGAAGCATCAACGGCTTACCTGAACCTCAGCAAGGCTGCCGAACACTTCCTGAAGGAAAACGTTTATTCACTCGGCTTTGTGGGGCACGACCAGATGGTAACAAAAGCCATTATGGCGCAGGAGCTTTATATAAGAAAATATCCTCGCTCAAAAACTTCACTTCAGATCATTAAACTTGCACAGGGACTTGTCCAGAAATTAAGACAGCAGCAGCTAAAGGCCACAGGTTTTTAGCCCGGGCCTTTAATGACTGAGTTAAAAATTCCATCCCTCAAATCCGTCTGTTAATCCCCTCAGCACGGCAAGGTTTCCAACAGCTCTTCCGCTTTCAAGACCCATATCGCTGTCGAAGCGGTAATGGATTCCGCCGTAGAGCCTGGAGATTGCGGCCTCTTCGGCCATCTTCTTAAATTCATCAGCCTTTTCAGGGAAAAGGTATCCCAGAACCGTATGTGCAGCCCCGGAGAAGCTTGAGTGCCCAGAGGTATATGACGGGAAGTTAGGCAGGCCCACAGGCGTAGTTATAGTTGTATCCACCTGCGAGGGCCTGATATACCAGTACGTATACTTTGCGTCCCAGCAGCAGATTCCTGCATCCATTATTGCCATATTCATGAGCGCAAGAGCCCTTGCGGTCTTAAATTCACTCATGTTCTTTGTTTTGATATAGTTGCTGGCAATTTCATTCCAGTGCCCCGGAGGCGTCGCGGTCCCGGCGCCGTCGGACCAGAATTTTGCAATTCTCAGCTGTTCATCCGTCCTGGTGTCTGAAATCTTTTTTACTTCGGCCAGAGCCGCCTTAAACTGGTCAGATCCGAATATTGGAGGTGGTGCCAGTGGCGGAAGTGAAGTCATAAGCCATGATCTTACCTTGCCCCACATTGGGAGCAACGGCTTCTGCGGAGGGTTCATGCTGCTGAACCAGCAGCCCGGGAAAATGGGCATTGTGCCCGTCCAGACCGCGTCATGCCCGTCCTGCATAGCGTAGCTGATGAATACACTTGAAATTATTGCCCCAAGAGTGTCTCCGGCCGTTATGTCGCTCGGGAAATTCTTTCCCGTATAAAGCTGAGAGCTTATTTCCTGAGTGGCCCAATAGTTAATGCTGTCTATGTCTTTAGGAAAGAGATAGCTTAAGACGCGCCTTGAGACAGAAGCAATAACTGCCTGCTCACATGGGTAGCAGGGTTCGGATGAGCTTCCCGGGGGAGATTCCCTGAGATAAATGTCCTTGTTGTACCATGCGGCAATTAAAGCGTCATACTGCGCCGTGCTTAAAAGTGCGTATGCCCTGGATGCCAGAGGCGGGTTGGTGCTGTTTTTTATGACGAGGTGTCTTGTAATCTCATTCCAGCGGATAATGGCCAGGCCATCCCAGTATTCAATAATATTGTTGAGGCTCTGTGTTTTCTTAAGCTGATACGCTTTAAGCTGATTAAGCTCATCTATAGCCTTCAATGAATTTTTCTCTGGCGGGGGAGGCAGTTTATAGGCCGAGGCTGAAGGAATAAGTATTGTTTTCAGATTGCCGCCGTGCGTTCCGGCTCCTGCTTTGGAGCCTGCGGGATCTACAGGGGACGTGGGCTTATCGCTGCAGCCCTGAAGAATAATAATTAAAATTGTTAAGAGCAGTACTGCTAAGAATCCAGGCCAACCGGAAAAGCTAAAAGTTTTCTCATGCGTTTTCATTCCTTTCTCTCAATTTATTGAAGAAACTTTACAGCCCCAAAGGATACATTAGTCCTTTGAAGCTGCTTCCAGATATAATTTAACAAGCCGCATGAGAATTTATAAGGTTGAAATCGGGTTCAACGGGTGCTGAAAATTATGCATAACATGGGTGGAACTTTAAAACATCCCGTAACCGGGAAGGGCCGGACGTACCTTAATTTTACTGCCGGATTTAAGGAGCGGTTTTTCTTCAATAATGATATCTTGCCTGCAGGAAATCTATCCTGTCATCCCGGACAAGATAAACAATTCTGTGCTCCTGCGTAATTCTGCGCGACCAGCAGCCGGCAAGCCCGTACTTGAGAGCTTCCGGTTTACCTTTGCCTTCAAAGGGAGTTTTTAGGATTTCTTCAATAAGCCTCAATATTTTCAGGGCCGTCTTCCGGTCCTGCTCAACCCACCAGATGAGGTCTTCGCGGAACTCGTCCTGAAATACGGCTTCCCGGTTTCTACCTGCGCTTTTCTTCGTCAATTTTTATCTCTGCCATAAATTCCTTAAGAGACTGTGGTTTAACATTCTCCGACTTTGCCCTTTCGAGCGCACTGAAGAGTCTTTCTGCATTTTTAGGCGAACGCAGAAGGTGAGCCGTCTCGATAAGTCCCGATAATTCCGAAGCCGATATCATAGCCACAGGTTCTGCATTACGGCGTGTTATAACAACGATCTCCTGATCATCTGTAACAGTATTGCAAAGCTTGGCGAAATTTGCCCTCGCCTGCGTATATGTCAAAGTAGACCTCATATTAAACCCCTTATCCAACTTACATAAAATAATAATGATGCTGTGTGCAGCTGCCAACCTGTACAGTACTAATGTACAGGTTAATTTAGGCAAAATCAAGCCCAATTAACTCCGGGTGTTAGGAAGCTGAGCATGTATAAACAGGTACATCACCAATACCGGTTTCATTGGGTAATTCAGAATGCGGATTTGATTATGCGGGAGCCTTCGCTCCCGCCTTGATTTGAAATGTCAGTTGAGCTTAATCTTTGCTTCAACACTATTAAGCACGGTGTCACTCCTGATTAAAGAGAGTACCTTCTGCACGTCATCATACAAAACACGGTCGCGCTCCATCGGGGGTACAACTTTCCTTACTTCATTATATGCTATTGCCGTACCCATCCCGCACTTTAACGGCTTGTGAAATTCTATGGCCTGACTGGCCGTCAAGAGCTCAATGGCCAGAACCGACTGCAGGTTCTGCATTATCCTGAAACACTTCTGTGCTGCAATGGAGCCCATGGAGTTGTGGTCCTCCTGGTTGGCCGATGTCGGTATTGAATCCACACTTGCCGGATGGCTTAAAACTTTGTTCTCTGAAACGAGGCTTGCCGCCGTGTACTGCGCAATCATTAAGCCTGAATTTAAGCCTCCGTTTGTTGCCAGAAACCTCGGTAACCCGCTTAAGGCGCCGTTAACCATGCGCTCAATTCTTCTCTCACTTACATTTGCCAGCTCCGAGAGCGCTATGGACATGAAGTCCATCGGGAGCGCCATAGGCTGCCCGTGGAAATTTCCCCCTTCAATGTGCTCTTCTTCTTCGGGAAAAATTAGAGGATTATCATTAGCCGAGTTGATCTCAATTTCAACCCTTGAACAGACGTAATTTATCGCGTCCCTGGAAGCCCCGTGTATCTGCGGTATGCACCTTAATGAATACGCATCCTGCACCCTCTTGTCGCCTGCAATGTGTGACTTCCTGATCTCGCTTCCTTTAATTAGCAAAAGCATATTCTGTGCGGTTTCTATCTGTCCCGGGTAAGGCCTGAGCTCGTGGAGCTTATGGTCAAATGCGCGGTCAGTCGCCCTTAAGGCCTCGTGCGTAAGTGCGGCCGAGATGTCTGCCGTCTTGATCAGTTTTTTTGCCTGAATCGCGATATAGGAGGCAAATGAAGTCATCATCTGCGTGCCGTTAATGAGTGCCAGCCCTTCTTTTGCCTGAAGCCTTACAGCTTCAAGCCCAAATTTCTTAAGCCCTTTTGAAGCCGGAATTATCTTCTCATTTTTTGCCCCATCACTCATCACGTCTTCAATTACCTGGACCCTCCCTTTTCCTATCATTGCAAGCACAAGGTGCGAAAGCTGCACCAGGTCGCCCGAGGAGCCTACAGAACCCTGCGAGGGAACAACCGGAATGATGTTGTTATTCATCATGTCCATTAAAAGGTTGACCGTTGAAAGCCTGATGCCGGAATGCCCCTTGGCAAGGGCGTTTACCCTAAGAAGCATCATTATTTTAACTATGAAGGGGGGAAGATATTCTCCCGTTCCTACCGAATGGCTTAAGATGAGGTTTTCCTGCAGGCTTGCAAGATCCTCTTTTGATATCCTGACGTTTGAAAATTCCCCGAAGCCGGTTGTAACACCGTAAATCACTTCTTCGTTTTCAACCCACTTTTCAATTAAGGCTCTTGCCCTTTTTACCTTCTTTTCTGATTCTTTAGAAAGGCGGACAAGAGGATTTTCCCTGAGAAAAAGTTCGATTTTACTTAGGCTCAGGGAATTTCCGTCAACTTCCATGATTGGTCTTTTCATGCAGTATTCTTTTTATTTTATTGGATGAGGCATCATTTGCCCTGTATTTAATCAATATCCTGTCCTCATCGTAAGTCGCACTGATGACGTCTGCAAGAGAGTGTATCTTTGCAACCGTCCTGGAATCTGTTAGCTCCAGCTCGACTGTCTCCTCCTTAAATTCCTCTTCAATGACAGATTTTATCTTATCCTTCAGCCCGTTAATATTAATCCCTCTTTCGGCTGAAATAAAAACGGCATTCATGTATTTGCGCAGTATGTAATCGATACGGGTCTTGTCCTCCAGGGCATCCACCTTATTAAAGATCTTGATCTGGGCTTTTTTCTCAACTCCCAGTTCCTTTAATGTCTGGTCCACAACGGCAATATGATCCTCAAAAAACGGGTGCGAAACGTCAATTACGTGCAGTATGACGTCGGCTTCACTTACCTCATTTAATGTGCTCTTAAAAGAAGCTACAAGGTGATGAGGCAGCTTGCGTATAAAGCCTACTGTATCGCTAAGGAGTATCGTCTGCCCGTTATCCAGCCTTAAGGAACGCGTTGTCGAGTCAAGCGTTGCAAAAAGCTTGTCTTCGGCCAGTACACCAGCATTGGTCAGAAGGTTAAGAAGCGTGGATTTGCCAGCGTTGGTGTAGCCAACAAGAGACGCCCTGAAGAAATCCTTCCTGTTTGCGCTCCTGGTCTGGCGCTGCGATTCAATTTTCTCCAGCTTTTCCTTCAGCATGCTGATGCGTGTGCGGATCATACGGCGGTCAGTTTCAATCTGCGTTTCACCGGGACCTTTGGTTCCAATACCTCCGTACTGCTTACTTAAGTGCGTCCAGGCGCGTGTAAGCCTCGGCAGCATGTACTGAAGCTGTGCCAGTTCCACCTGTGTTTTTGCCTCCCTCGTCTTTGCGCGCGTGGCAAAAATGTCAAGTATAAGACCCGAGCGGTCGACAATTTTCTTATTTACAAGCCTCTCAAGATTCCTTACCTGCACCGGTGTCAGGTCGTCATCAAAAATAACTATGTCAATATCGTTAAATTCCACCAGCTGCGCCAGTTCCTCAGCCTTGCCTTTACCCAGGTAATAGGCAGGTTCAATCCTGTCGCGGTCCTGAATAACCTTCATCCTCGTGTCCGCGCCTGCTGTTGAGGCGAGCATTTCAAGCTCGTCGAGGTGTTCTTCCACCTCCTGTTTTGAATATTCTCTTGTATTAAGAGAAACTAAAATTGCTTTTTCTGTCGTATTCTTTTGATTTTCTATCATAGATACCTTTCATTAAAACACATGTTCTGTTTTTTGGCAGAACTGCTTTAGATACTTAAATTCATGCAATATCTTTCTTTGCGCTTCTGGAAACGAGCATTTCAACAAGAGCCAGGACGAATGCCAGCATGAGGAAAAACCTCCAGAGTTCCGATCCAAAGCGCGCCTGCTGAATTTCACGCGTATAGTTTTCATTTACGTCCAGCCTGATCTGTTTCCCCTTAAAGCCGGTCTTGCTTAAGTAGTCGTTGAATTCCTTAAGCGTCAGGCTTGCCGGGTTGGATTCCATGGACGAATGATTTACGGAGAAATAATCTATAAGCCTGTCGCCCGAAAAAACCCGGTAGTTGCCGGCAGCGTTTGTATTGCTGTAGGTAATGTAATTCTGTCTCTCATTACCCATGTTAATAAACTCATCCGTCTTGTCGGGCCTCGAGATCTTAACCTGCGGAAGAGCCCTCATCTGCAGGTTTATTGTAACCATCTCGCCCGCCGTAAAGCTTGCGTCTTTGTGATCCTTGCTGGCCAGGTAAAAAACCGATTTATCTACTACAGGGGCAAAAATACCTTTAAGAGGGAAGTTGGACCAGTTAAGCACGGGAGCCGTATTCATCAAAAGTACTTTTCCTTTTCCCAGTGAATATTCGCTTAAGAAGGAGGAGTTGTCGGGCAGAGTAATTATGCTTTTTCCTTTCCCCTGTGTATTAAGCCTGAAGTAGAAGTAAACGTCCGGCGATTCGACCTGTTTTTTTGCTGATTTTGCAAATAGGTCAGAAAAAACCGGGTGCTCAAAGTCAATTTTGTCAAAGACGGCAGCATTCTGAAAAGAATTAGGATTTCCGGCCATTGAACCGGGCTCCGGGAGCTGAAGCTGTGATAAAAGCCCCCTGAAATTTGACAGGTTTGAAGCTGAACCGGGCATTATAAAAAGACCGCCGCCGCCCGTAGCATAATCCTTCAGCTTCTGAACGTTATTCTGTGCCTCGGAACCAATGGCAATTACAACATCGTAACTATTAGGATCAACAGAAGAAATCTGGCTAAAGTTTCTTTTTGTAACATTAATTGTCCCGTTTTCGCCCGAAGCCATAAGTGCAAGTTCCACATACCTTGAATCAGCGTCATTGTTGGAAAATATCATAACCGAGACCTTGTCCGGCACCACAATATTCATGTAGCGCCTGTTATCCTGGTTTATGTCGTCATCTTCCAGCTCGGCCTGAATATCCGTGTAGCCCGGGGACTTTATTACGGTCTCAAAGCTTACCTTCTTTGTCTCCCCGGCCCCCAGGCTAACGCTCTGCTGTGCGCTCCTTTCGCCGTTAATAAATAAAGAAGCTACGGTGTTGTTGGCGCCTCTGGAGGAGTAATTGGTAAGAGTGGCAGTAAAACTGACGGGCTTACCCTTTTCAAATATCTGGTTATTTGCCTCCAGGTTATCAATTCCAACGTTAAAGACGTCTTTTCCTGAAAAATCGAACGTATAGAGCTTAATCTTATCTCCCAGGATTCCGCTTAAATTTGAAGGGCGCTGATTAGGCTCGATTAAGTCTGTTTTCTGGAAGTCGCTTAAAAGATAAATTTCCCTGTTAAAATTGTGGCTTTCTGAAAGGAGTTCTCCCGCCTGAATAAGTGCCTTATTTATGGTCCCGCTCTCATAGGAAAGATCAACGGCATCCAGCTTTTTCCTGAAATCAGCAAAATTGGTCGTCGTTTTAACTTCTTCGTTTCCTGCCCCGGCAACCGTAATGAGGGCAACTTCGTCCCCTTCCTGCAGCTCATTAAGAAGAGTCTTTATGACCTGGCGCGCACGGTTAAAATCTGAGCCCTTCTCGTTTACAACCGACATGCTGAAAGTGTTATCCAGTATAAATACAGCCGTTGTTTTGGCAGAGCTTGTGGTTCCGCCTATGGCTATACCCTGTATGGTCGGCCTTGCAAATGAAAATACAACAAAAAGAATAACCAGGAACCTGAGTGCCAAAAGAAGCCACTGTTTCAGCTTTATCCTGCGTATCTTATTTTTCTGCAGCTCTTTGAGGAAAGTAAGTGTACTGAACTCTATGCGTTTTAATTTCCTTAAATTAAGCAGGTGTAGTAATACGGGGATTGCTGTTGCAATAAGTCCAAATAATATCGCGGGGTTAAGAAATGTCATTTATGAAAATTTATTCCCTCTAAAAATCTGTTTTTTATATCGAATCCGCCTCTTTTGGAAGCAGATATCCCTATGCTTAAGATCGTTACCATTCATAATAAAAATAGGAACTTGTCCTGTTAACAGCAATATAAAAATGAGGCAGTATTCTCTGAGGGAACACCGGCTGCCGGAGGCCGCGTTTTTGGTCCTCCCCGCGCAGCCGGTTAATTTCCTGTATTAGTATATTTTTTCAGATTAATATATCTTTTTCAGCTTTGCACCCCTGAAGTAATGGAGCAGTATCTCGTCGAAACTGTAACCCATTTCACCCATGACTGCAGCGCCTATCTGGCAGAGGCCGACGCCGTGTCCCCAGCCTGCACCCGTAAGAATGAACTTTCCGGGTACGCCGTTATTAACTTCCTGCTTATCCACAACAAAAGCCGAGCTGTAAAGGTGGGAAGGGGAAAGTATTCTTCTTATTTCAAGCTCTTTGCCGATCGTCAGTGTCTTTTTTGTACCCACAATTTTAAGCTTTATAAGCCTTGCCGAATAACCTCTTTCTACAGGAATAAGATCAACTATATCGCCGAAATCAATTCCGCTTTTTTCCTTTATCAGCTTGGAAATTTCTTCCTGTGTGTATTCAACTTTCCAGCGGTAGAAATCCGTTGTCTTCTGATCGAACTTTACCAATACCTGTGAAAGCACCTTCTGGTCGTGCGTATTGCAGAAAGCAGGAGGATTTGAGCGGATCCACTTGTCGGCGCTCTCTTCGTCTGAAAAATCGACCTTAAGGTTTTCGGGATCGTACTTATAGTCAACCACCTGCGAAAGATAAGGATGCTTTACCGGCTCCCATACATTCTCAAAAGCCTCTGAAATTCCGCCGCATGACTTTGAGTACCTGGTGTCGCATATCTTTTCGTCATATGTAAGAACAATTCCGCGGGTTTCCTCGATTGCTTCCCTTACCTTGTCGGTATAAGCCTTTGTAACACCCTGGTAACGCTGGCAGTGGTCGTCGGCGCATACGTCAAAGAGTGTATGGTCTTCCTTGTCGTACCATTTTATCAGCTCATTTTCAGTTTCGAAGGTTGAGGCATGCTTTGTGCCCGGAGTGCTTTCTTTTGTTTTATCCATCTGTGCCAGGAGCCAGCTTCTGGAAATAATTGAATGGGCTTTCAGGAGCTCCAGTGAGCTCGTAGCGCTCATTTCAGAAGAGATAACGCTTGTAAGATAAGACTCCACGGGAAGAGCATTTACGGCTGTAATCTTATCGCCTTCCTTAATAAGCTTCAGCTGGCCTGCAAATCTCTGGTTTTCTTTCTGTTCCCAGTGGAATTTAACGCCTATAACCACCTCTCTGATCAGGAACGATTCGCTTCTGAAGTCGTTCGGGCTGAAGGAGATTTCGCCTGTTACCTTGTAGGTCTCCTTTTCCGCTTCAATTACGATTATATCATCTTCCAGACTTGCAGTATATCTGCCGCTGAATGTATTCTTAAAACCGAAGGAGGAAAAGTCGCCATAAAGGTCAAAGCTTATTTTCTCTGCCGTCAGTATGCCCACGCTTACGGTTGGTTCAGTCATTTTATAATCTCTTGTTTGGGGTTAAATTTATTAAAACAACAATTAATAACTTCAGTAAATATAAATATAACACCTCAAAAGGTGAAATATAAAGTTTATTAATGATACGGGTTTTCGCATCCAATCTTGCGCGTTCATATCAATTGGAGTATATTTATTCCTGATAATTATCATCTGGTAAACATTTATTTTAACATAATGACATCTAAAGAAAGAATGCAGAAGGCGATGAGCCTTGAAGTGCCCGACAGGGTGCCTGTAATGTGCCAGCTTTCTCTCGGGCATTATTTCCTATATTCAGGACTGAAGCCTCTGGATATATGGTACACTTCCGAAGGCTTTTCTGAAGCCCTCGTAAGACTGCAGAAAAAATATAAATTTGACGGCATACTTGTAAACCTGCCCGGACGCGACCCGGACTACCGGCGTGACATTTCTGAAATTCAGGAAAAGGATAATGAAACCGTTATAAGGTGGAAAGACGGAAGCTATACGCTCTTCCCCCTTAACGATAACCCCCATTATTTCCTCTCCGGCGGCAGCCGGGGGTTTCCCTCTTTCGATGAGCTCGACCCGGAAAAGCTCTTCTACATAGAGCCTTGGGATATAACAGAAATTAAATACCCCTTTACATGGGGCTTTGAAAAGGAAGTGCGCCCCTTTGATGACTTCTTCCCAGGTTATCACTTTCTGACAATAAAAAAAGTTATTGAAAAGACAAAAGGCGAAGTATCCGTCCACTCCGAGGTCTTCTCTCCGTGGTCGCAGTTCCTGGAACTCCTGAATTATGAAAATGCCCTCATGGCTATTATGCTAGACCCCGTAAAGACAAAAGCCTGCCTTGAAAGCCTGACCCGGGGCGCAATAGCTCTCGGCAAAAAACAGGCTTCCATGGGAGTTGACGCCATACTAATCTCTTCGGCTTTTGCCGGTGCAGGCTTTATATCCAGAAAGCACTATGAAGAATTCGTTGCGCCCTATGAAAGAAAAATAGTTGAAGAAATTCAGAAAGAATATAATATACCCGTCTATACACATACCTGCGGCTCAATTGGCGACAGGCTCGATCTGATGATGAAAACCGGCACAAACGGAATTGACACGCTTGATCCCCCTCCGATTGGAACCGTGGATCTGGAGGAAGCAAAAAAAATATTGTCCGGAAAAGTATTTATTAAGGGAAATATAGACCCTATAAATACACTCCTTAACGGAAACAGGAGCCGGATTTTAGAAGACGTCCGCTGGCGCCTTGAAACAGGAAAGCCCGAAGGGGGCTACATTCTCAGCTCTGCCTGCTCGGTTGCCCCTTCAACGCCTCCTGAAAACATAATGCTTCTTGAAACTTTGTCTGAAGAATTCGGGAAATACTAGCAATATGAAACAGCACAAAGTGACCTTTCTTCCCGGTAAAAAATCCGGATACTTTTTTGAAGGCACCACACTGCGCGATGCGGCACTTGAGCTTGGACTTGTAATTGAGTCCTCCTGCGGCGGCATGGGCACGTGCGGGGAGTGCAAAGTGATAGTATCTGAAGGCCTTACTGCCCCGGGCGCTGCGGACAAAGAACTCCTTTCGCAAGAGGAACTTAAACAGGGCTTCAGGCTTTCATGCCAGAGCGTAATTACCAGTGACACAACCTGCATGGTGCCTGAAGAGTCTGAAACATTTGACCTCAGGATCATGACGGAAAGTAAGACCGGAGGATTCCTCTTAAACCCGGGTCTAAAAAAAGTGTTTCTAGAACTCCCGGAGCCCATGGGAGGGGAAAACTATTTTGATTTTGAGACTCTGACACTGGAGCTTAAGAAAAAAGGTTTTCCCGTTAAAGACTTTAATTTTCAGATGCTGAAAGAGCTCCCGTGGCTTTTAAGGAAAAACCGCTTCAGGATAACGGCAGTGCTGGACCAGGAAAGGCTCCTGCAGCTGGAAGCAGGAGACACAACAGGCTTTCTCTACGGAGCTGCCGTGGATATAGGCACAACTACGGTTGCTGCAAAACTCTTTAACATAAATACCGGCGAAGTCTCTGCCGTCAGCTCAGCCTTAAACTCACAGCAGCCCTTCGGGGCAGACGTTATTTCGAGGACAAATTATATTATAAGCAATAAAGGGGGCCTTGAAGAGCTTCACAGCTTAATCGTCAGCCAGGTAAACTCTCTTATCGAAGAGCTCTGCCGCGAGGCGGGCATTGAAAAAAGCGCAATCTACAAGGTTTCCGTTGCAGGCAACACCATAATGCGCCACATTTTCCTCGGCATTACGCCTGAGAATATTGCCTTCAGCCCTTACACACCCGTTGTAAAAAGGGCTTTAAGCCTGAATGCCGGTGAATTAAAAATTGACATCAATAATGGCGGAATTGTTTATCTTCTGCCCGACCTGGGTAGCTATGTAGGAAGCGATATTACAGCCGTGCTTACAGTATTAAATCTTGAATCTGAGGACGATATAAGGCTTGTTGTTGACATAGGGACAAACGGCGAAATAGTCTTAGGATCAAAACAAAGAATACTCGCATCATCTTCCCCTGCGGGTCCCGCCTGGGAAGGAGCCACTATTACGCACGGCATGAGGGCTTCCAGGGGCGCAATTGAAAGGGCTGAAATTAAAAACGGAAGCCTCAAGGTTCTAACCATTGGCGGCGCTGAGGCCAAAGGCATCTGCGGCTCAGGCCTCCACGACCTTGTAACTGAGTTCTTAAGAGCCGGAATAATTGATAAAAGCGGCCGTATTCTGGATAAGGAGTCTCTGCCTCAGGATACAAGCGATGAACTGAAAAACAGAATAATCCCTTCAGAAACCGGGATCAATAACATCATGCTTACCCAAAGCGGCATTATGCTTACACAGAAGGATATACGCGAGGTGCAGCTTGCAAAGGCTGCAATATCGGCCGGAATAAGCATACTGATGAAAGAGCTTAATGTTACCTCAGGCGGAATCGGCGGAATATTTGTTGCCGGCGCCTTCGGCAACCACCTGAAAGGGGAGGACGCCGTGGAGCTCGGGATGCTGCCTGATGTTGCACCGGATAAAATAAAGTTTATCGGGAATGCCGCACTTTCGGGCGCCGGGGCGGTGCTCCTCTCAGAAGAGGCACGGCTTAAGGCTGAAAGGCTTTCTGAAATAGTTGAGTATGTAGAGATCTCGGGACGGGAGGACTTTCAGGATATTTTTGTCAACTCAATGCTGTTTCCTTAATGCCGGGCACGGACTTATATACAGTTTACTTTGAGGCTGAAAGCATCCCATTTGATGAGGCCTCAGCGCGCAAATACCTGAGGCTTGGCAGCACCTCGGAAGACAGGGAGGCGCTCCTTGAAGTCTGCCGCGGCCTGTACCGGAAGCACATACATACCTTCAGCCCCGCCCTAAGGTATGGGACTTTTAACATTGCTGAAAAAGACCCCGAACGTTTCCGCACAGCGTTTAATGAAGGAAGCTCATTTTCCGGCAAAGGTATTTTCCGCCTTCTAAAAGACTGCGAAATGGCTTCACTATACCTCATTACTTTAGGCGAAGAAGCCGACAGCGTGATCCGCAGGCTTGAAGCTGAGGACTTTTTAGAGGGCTATATGCTTAACGCCGCAGCCTCAAGCCTGATTGAACAGATACAGGTAGAAGCCCAGGAGCTAATTCAAAAAGAAGCAGAAAAAAAAGGCCTGCACCCGGGAAAAAGGTTTTCTCCTGGCTACAGGGGCTGGGATCTTCAGGAGCAGGAAACTCTTATCTTAATGCTGCAGGGAGGCGACCTTGGAATTCACCTTACGGAAACTTATCTCATGCTGCCCATGAAATCCGTAAGCGGGGTCTACGGCTTAAAGAGATAACTTTCATAATGTGCCCCTGGGCCCCTAATTAATTGCTATTTCTTTCTTATATTTCGTTTAACATTTTTGATTTAACTAAATTGATTTAACCAAGAGAATTAAGATATATGTCCAGAAAATTCTTAACCAAACTGCACTCAGGCATAGTACTCGTTTCTGACGGCGCCATGGGCACCGAGCTTCAGAAGCGCGGCATGAAAACAGGCGTATGCCCCGAGGAACTTAATTTCGTAAATCCCGAAGTAATTCAGGCAATTCATAAAGATTACTATGAAGCCGGAAGCGACATAGTTGAAACAAACTCTTTCGGCAGCAACCGCATCAGGCTTTCACTCCACCAGATGGAAGACAGAGCCTTCGATTTCGCAAAAAAGGCGGCTGAACTTGCGCGTGAGGTATGCCCCGAAGGGAAATTTGTAGCCGGCTCAATCGGACCTACAGGAGAAATACTTGAACCCCTGGGACCGCTTAACCTCCAGGACGCCTACGGTGCATTTGCCGAAGAGGCAGAGGCTCTGGCCGAAGGGGGCGTAGACGTAATCTTTGTTGAAACCATGATGTCTATTGAGGAAGCTGAAACAGCTGTCCGCGCCGCTAAGGAAATAACAGGCCTTCCTGTAAGCGCCTCGATGACTTTTGAAGTCGGACCCTCAGGCCCAAAAACAATGTGGGGCGTGGACGTCAAGACAAGCATTGAACGCCTGGCAGCAGCAGGAGCGGACATAATTGGCTCCAACTGTGGCCGCGGTTTTGATGAAATGATACAGGTTATAAGTGAAATGAGGCCCCTGACACAATTGCCCATCCTGGCACAGGCAAATGCCGGCATACCTGAATGGATCGATGGCGTGAGCGTTTATAAGGAAACTCCTGAAATTATTTCACCCAAGGCCGGTGAGCTCTTAAAAATGGGAGTAAACATTATCGGCGGATGCTGCGGCACAGGCCCTCAGCACATCAGTGAGATAAGAAGACTTGCAGATAAATTTAACGACAGGAAAAAATAATATTGAGAACAAAACTTGAAATTGCCCAAAACTGGCTGCCGCGCTACACGGGGACAAAAATAGATGAATTCGGCGATTACCTGCTTCTGACTAATTTTCATAACTATGTAACACGCTTTGCCGAGCAGTTCAACTGCGAGATGCGCGGCATCGGTCGCCCGATGCAGACGGCCACAAATTCACAGGGACTTACAATTGTAAATTTCGGCATCGGCTCACCAAACGCCGCAACAATAATGGACCTCCTGGTTGCACGCCAGCCCAAAGGGGTCCTTTTCCTCGGCAAATGCGGAGGCGTTAAACACTCCACCGAAATCGGGCATTTTATTCTGCCTATTGCGGCAATTAGGGGTGAAGGAACTTCTGGCGACTATATGCCGCCCGAGGTGCCGGCACTCCCGTCGTTTAAGCTTCATAAGTTCGTTTCTGAAAAAATTGTTGAACACAACCAGGATTACCGTACCGGGGTTATCTACACCACAAACAGAAGAGTCTGGGAATGGGATGAAAAATTCAGGCATTACCTCGAAAAGCTTTCAGTTATCGGGATCGATATGGAAACGGCTACGGTCTTTATTGTGGGCCACGTAAATGAAATTGCCCGCGGGGCGCTCCTGCTCGTATCCGACATGCCCATGATCCCCGAAGGGATCAAAACCGAAGAATCGGACCGCAAGGTAACAGAAAACTACGTCGATCTTCATCTTCAGATTGGCATTGAGGCAATGACGGAAATAGGAATAAAAGGGGAAGCGATTAAACACTTCCGCTATTAAGATATTTTCAGATGCTTAACTTTCCTGGCTTCCCGATTCGGGATTCCGGGGCTTTGGCGTTTCAGAATGGCCTTCACTTCTGTTTTGGGATGCCGGTTTATTTTCAGAGGATCCCTGATCCTGCTGTTTCTCAGGCGAGGTGCTGTTGGGCCTGTCCTGGTATCTCCTTCCTCCGGACCTCTGACCCTGCTGGGGTCTTTGTCCCCCTTGCCTTTGTCCCTGCGGCCTCTGGCCTCTTCCCTGACCGCCGCCGCCAGGCCTTTGTCCGCCCTGTCTTCTGTATCCTCCGCCCTGCCTCTGTCCACCTGAGGGCTTTGACTCCTGGGGTTTTGCCTCACCCGTTCCGGTCTCAACCGGGGCTGCCACTTCAAGTTCACCCGGAAGCTGAAGGAGCTTTTCATCGGGCTGAATGCAGTGCAGGCTGTGTCCCAGGAAGCCTTCAATGGCCGGGATATAGAATGAATCGTCCTCTGTGGCAAAACTGATTGAAGTGCCTGTTGCGCCGGCCCTTCCCGTGCGTCCTATGCGGTGCACATAATCCTCGGGGTCCTGCGGCAGAGTATAATTTATCACGTGGCTTATGCCTTCGACGTGGATTCCACGGCTTGCAACGTCTGTAGCAACAAGAACGCGTATCTTTCCGTTTTTAAAGTCATCAAGTGTTCTTATTCTCTGGCGCTGATCAACGTCGCCTGAAATAAGAGAGCAGCTGATGCCGTGCTTAAGAAGAAGATCTGTAAGCCCCTGCGTTTCATCGCGCCTGTTTGCAAAGATAATAACCCTGTCCATATTCTGCTTTGTGATCAGGTTATAGACAAGAGGGTACTTCTCCTCGCTTGTAACTATATAAATAATCTGTTTTACCGATTCAACTTCCACCTGTGCCGGCTCAATCTCCACGCGCACCGCGTCTTTTGTCCAGTATCCTGCAAGCCTTTCAACGTCCGGCGTAATTGTAGCGCTGAAGAAAAGTGTCTGGCGCTTTTCCTTGGGCGGAGTAGCGCGTACGATCTTGCGCACGTCGGGTATAAAGCCCATATCTAGCATGCGGTCGGCTTCGTCAATTACCATTATTTCCACCTGGCTCAGGTGCACGTCGTGACGGTTATAGAAGTCCAATAGCCTTCCCGGCGTAGCCGCAAGTATATCAACCTGCTGGCCGTTAAGCTGGCGCTTCTGCTTCTGGTAATCCATGCCGCCGTAGACCGCCATAATGCTGAGGTTTGAATATTTCCCGAGCTTATCGGCATCGCTTGCAATCTGCATCACGAGTTCGCGTGTAGGAGCTATAACAAGGGCGCGGGGTGCGCCGTTGCGCCTTTTTGCCTCCGGCTTTTCTTTCATCAGGCGCGTTATGGCTGTAATGAGGAATGCTGCCGTCTTGCCCGTACCTGTCTGTGCCTTTCCCGTGGCATCCTTGCCGTTTAATGTATTAAAAAGGATTTCTGCCTGAATTGGAGTGCAGTACTGGAAGCCGAGGTCATAAATTGCATGCATGAGCTCGCGGGGAAGGTTGAGGTCATGAAACCTTGTTTTTCCTTCTGAGGGTTCTACCTTGAACTGCGAAACATCCCAGTTATCGGGCTGCTTTTTCTGCACCGGGGCTGCCTTGGGAGCCTGCGGCGGCCTTTCTTTTCTGACGGGTGCAGGGGTTTGCTGCTGCTGCTGGGGCTGTGGCCTGCGCCCTCTTTGTGCACCGGGCTGCTGTGGCGCCCTCTTGTCCTGTATTGGTGCGTGCTGGCGCCCGGGCTGGCGCGCATCCCTTGTTCCGGGTTTTCTTTCCTGTGCCGCCTTGCCGCCTGTAACCTTTATTTCCTTGGCCGGACCCTCTTTTTTCTTCTTACCAGCGTTTGATATCTTGCTTAATCTGTCCCTGACAAACTTAATAATATGTCCTAACAATTTTCCACCTTTTGAAGTTTTCTTTCATTTACTTAAATCAGCCCGCTAAATGGGACTGACATTCTTTTTCAGTTCCTCAGACCAATGCATACCCCTCCTCATATAAAGATACACATTTAATCGAATTAATAAACAAAATATACTAAATAAGTCTCTCATTTTCCTGTTTCAGGTGCTGCTCTCTTTAGCAGCCTTTTTCAGGCCTTCAGTGCATTATTTGCCATTTCCCCTTATGCCGTTTATACATTTATTTTGCCGGAGGCACAATACTGATGCCGCAGGACAAAATTATTCAGATCTATATTTCCTTTTTATTATGATTTGTATAACTTACCTCCGCAATAATCCACCATGAACAAGCGAGCAATTATGCAAGAACTAAAGTTGCCCGGGATCCTGTTTTCCCTCTTGCTTATATTTTTCTTTTTACCTGCCGCTTCAGATTCCCCAGGGATCTATGCCCAGGGAAGCGGAAACTTACGAGGCCTCATAACCGATTCAACCAGCGGGGAAGCCCTCGCATACGCCAGCGTTGCAATTCAGGAAATTTCCACGGGAGCATACTCTGATTCCAAAGGATACTTTCTCATCACCTCCGTTCCTGCCGGAAGACCACTTACACTCGTTGTGTCCTATATGGGCTACTACCCGAGGAAGATGACAATAAAACTTGAAAAGGGGAAGATGACCCACCTCGATATCAGGATGGTCCCTACAAGCGTTGTGCTACCGATGGTGGAAAAAGTTGAAAAGCGCATCGCGGAGGAAAACGCAACGGACATAAGCCTTCAGAGACTAACAATTAAGGAACTGGAACTCCTGCCCAAGGGAGTGGAGACCGACATATTCCGCTCACTTCAGTACCTGCCCGGCGTAAGATCCACCGGGGACGTATCGGCCAGGTATTACATAAGAGGCGGGGCAAGCAACCAGAACCTCGTTATGATAAACGGCGCCACTATATATAACCCTTTTCATGCTTTCGGCCTTTTCAGCATAGTTGACCCCGAAATGGTCAATAACATTGAGTTTTTCAAGGGAGGCTTCACAAGCGAATACGGCGGCAGGCTCTCCTCGGTCATGAATATTTTTACAAAAGACGGCAACAAGAACAGCTACGGCCTGAAGGCCGGCATAAGCTACTTAAGCGCAAAGGCCCTGGCTGAAGGCCCCATACCTTACGGCTCTTTCATCGTGACAGGCCGCAGGAGCTATTCAAGCGATATATATAAAAAATTTCTGAACGATAAGAACATCCCGCTCGACTTCTACGACCTTTCATTTAAGTTAAACTACTCAAACCCTGAATTTGTCGAAGGAAGCAAAATTACAATCCAGGGCCTTTTAAGCGACGACCGCCTCATGAACGGCGATGAGACACAAGCAGACCTCAAATGGTCTAACAGAATCTTCGGCTTCAAATGGTTCCAGGTCTCAGACAGCCCGCTTTTCTTTGAAATGGGAGTCTCCTTCAGCAGCTTTTTAGGAGAGGTTATTCCAAACTACAGCACGAGCAAACCCAAGAAAAATGAAGTAAGCGACCTTAATATGAAAGTCGACTGCAGCTATGTTTACGACTCAAAGGACGAGCTTGGAGTAGGCCTTAGCATCCTCCGCCTTAAAACAAATCTTTTTCTTGAGAATAACGGCGGAATTATTACGGATATCGGCTCCTCGGGAACCAACTTCGCCGTTTATGTTAAATACAAATACCTGCGCTTTAAGAACCTTGGAATCGACCTTGGAACAAGAATTAACCTGACCGGGCTTTCCAAAAAAGGGGGCGGATTCTTAAATGAACCCCGCCTGAGCTTTACATACAGGTTCATCCCTGAAATTGCACTTAAAGGCGCCTGGGGAATTTACCAGCAGGAAATGACTACACTTTCAGATGAAAGCGAGGTAATCTCGCTGTTTGAACCGTGGATAATTACTCCTAACTACCTGAGCCCCGCAAGGGCAAGGCATTATATTCTGGGACTCGAGACTAACTTTACCGATGAACTGAGCCTTGAGACAGAAGGGTACTACAAGAAAATCGAAAACTTCCCGGCATTAAACGAAAAGAAAGTATTTGATTCCGACCCGGATCTCGTTGCCGGCTCCGGCGAGGCCTACGGCCTTGAATTCATGCTAAAATATAAATTCCTGGATTTTTACTTCATGGGCTCTTACTCACTGGGCTGGACATACAAGACTGTCGGCGACTGGCTTTTCTACCCCAAGTACGATTCCAGGCATTCGCTTAACCTCACGCTTGAGTACAATTTCGGCAAGGACTGGCAGGCAAGCGTAATATGGGTTTATAACTCGGGACTCCCCTTTACAAAGATAACCGGGTACTACGACAAGCTGGATGCAGGGGATTACTTCAACCAGTTGAGCCTTTTTACTCCATATCAGCCTTTCCTGCTCCTGGGGGATAAAAACCTGGGAAGGCTGCCCGACTACCACAGGCTCGACATCAGCCTGTCGAAGAAGTTCAGTATCGGATTTGCAAACTTTTATCTGGATGCAAGCATAGTCAACGTTTATGACAGAAAAAACATTTTCTACTTTGAACGCAATACAGGCAAACGCGTCAACATGTTACCATTTTTACCAACAGCAACATTGAAGCTTGAAATATGAAGAAAATACTCCTTAGCATGATTGTCATTACGGCAGCCTTTCTCTCACCGGGCTGCAAGGACGAGGATTTCAGCCCGAAGGGCGATTTCAAGGAAAAGTATATACTTAACTGCGTCTTAAAGTCGGATACAACAGTGCAGACACTGACACTCTCCTCAAGCTACAACGTCGATGGGTATGACCCTCTGGCAAACAGAACCGACCCGGCTCTCCGGGGAGCAGACGTCAGGGTCTGGGTTGGCGACAGCGTCTATATCTTCAGGGAAGCAGAAGAATCCAGGAGCGACACTTCAAGATACAGCACTCCAATAAGATATTATTATGCAAAAAACTTCAGGCCCCAGGCCAATAAGCCTGCCGAAATACTGGCCGTGCTTCCAAACGGAAGGAAACTGCACGCCGCAACCAGTATTCCACTCCCGGTTTATGTCAACTTTGCCGAAATTGACTCAATCATCCCAATTGACGGCAGAAGTTACTTCAGAGCAGTCTGGAACACAAACTCGGGTCAAAACACCTACTATTATCCCAGGCCGTCACTGGTATACTTTAAGTTTGAAAACGGCATCCCAATTCGCCACGTCAGATATCTGCCGGAAAGATATATTCTGTCCGGAGGAAAATTTGTACCCGTTTATCCCTCTCCCACTTTGAACCTGGTATGCACGGTTGAGCTTGATGCCCTGAACCGCGTAATGGAGGAGATTTCGGCAGGGGACCCCAATAAGAAAAATTACGTGGTTCTGTCTGTCATTTTTGAAGTATGGACACTGGACATGAGCCTTTCGGGATACTACTCATCGTGCAAACTTGCAGACGATGGGTTTTCCGTAAAACTCGACCAGACCGATTTTACTAACGTTGAAGGCGGCCTCGGAATTTTCGGCTCCTGCGTAAGCTACCAGTTCCCTATGAGGCTCGACAAGAATTATATCAGCTCCTTCGGCTACAAGACAAAACTTGGAGCAGAATGAAATTGGCTAATATCCATAATGCCGTAAAAACCAACACATATTAAAATATGAGAAAACTTAATAAGACAACCGGAATTACTTTTTTACTTACTCTCCTCCTGTTTTCATTTGCCTGTGATAAGGAGGTTTCTGTAAGCCCTCCCGATCCGCCCGTCACTACGGGATACATTTATATAGATTCCAACCCCCGGGGAGCGGATATTTACTTAAATTCCAGGAATACAGGAAGGCATACGCCGGACAGCCTGAAATGGCTGGAAGGAACAGATTATACCGTAACACTGAAGTATCCCTTATACCGCGACACCGTATTTACAATAAAAATTGACGAAAAAGTTAGACAGGAAATTTTTGTAGACTACACTAATAATCCTCTGATGTACGGAAGAATCCAGTGCGAAAGCGACCCTAAAAACGCCACGATTTACATGGACGGGCAAAATACGGGCAAGGTGACCCCGTATATTCTGGGGCACATTTCTCCGGGCAGCCATCAGATCGCCTACAGCTTCCCGGGCTGCCGCGACGACAGCGTAAAGGTCACCGTCGAAAGCGACAAAACCAAATGGGCTTACGTTAAACTCAAAGACACAACCGTGTGGGTTAACTATAATACATCCAATTCGGGAATTCCCACAAATGCCCTTACCTCCATTCTAATCGATCAGTATGACGTCAAATGGATCGGCACAAATGGTGAGGGGATAATTAAATTTGACGGCAGGAACTGGCAGAGCTACAACTCCGGGAATTCCCCTCTTCCAAATAACTTTATTACCGCCATGGCCTTTGACAAAAATATGCACCTCTGGATAGGCACCAATAAAGGACTGGCTGAACTGAACGGTGATAACTGGACCATTTACAATAAGACTAACTCCATGCTCCCGGAAGATTACATTAACGCAATCTGCGTGGGCAGGAATAATGTCATATGGGTCGGGACAGAAAAAGGGCTTGTACAAATTGACGGAACAAACTGGAAGTTATTTAACACCGGCAATTCACCATTGCCTAACAATTCAATACAATCACTCGCAACTGAGCTCAACGGTAAGCTCTGGATGGGTGTCCTGGCAAAAGGTCTTGCAACATACGACGGCCAGGTCTGGGAAACATTTACTAAGGAAAGTGCCGGCCTGCCGGGGCGTAATACTACAGCCCTGGCCGTAGGACAGTTCTCGGAGGGCGTATGGGCAGGCTTTGTATGCACCTTACCCAGGGGAGCCGACGAGGGTGGACTCGCAGTCAGGGATAACGGAACCTGGATTGACAACTATTATTCCAAACTCCCTTCAAGAATTATAAAAAGCATCATGATTAAGGATAATATCAAATGGGTATGCACCGAAGCGGGACTTATTAAATTCTTTACCCCCTCGCGCTGGGATGTCCTTAATACCGCAAATACCCAGCTCCCGACTAACAATATTAGCGCCATAAGCCAGGATTCACACAGCTGGATGTGGATTGCAACCGAAACGGCGGGACTGGTAAAATATAAAGCGCGGTAGGCTTTTAAAAAATAAATCTTCATAAAAGGGGCATAAGTCTTTTGGGCTTATGCCCCTTTTATATATTGCCATTATCCTGTTTTTTTATTTCCTTAGATTTAATTGGAACTTAAAGTAAGTCTCCTTCCCGGCATTGTAATGCCTTTCCGGAACTTTTTAAGTGTATGTGTGTTTTCAGGAATAGATTTTATTTATTAGGAATTGTAACGTATGAATAGCAATGCTGTAAAGGTAATTCTTGTATCGTTAATCTTTGTAATCTTACTGTTTTTACCCTCACTTGATTCACTGGGGAAGAAGTACAGCCACCTGGTCTTCAAAGAGGAGAAAAAAGCCGACACCGTACTCGCTATGGATAAAACCCCGCCGGTTCCTGTAAACAGGAATCTGACGGCGGCAGTTTTTGGATACCTCCCCTCCTGGAAATATCCCGAAGCCGTTAGAAACATTAAGTTCAGAATGCTTACTCACCTGGCTGTTTTTAATTTTGAGGCAGACCGGGATGGAAATATTGCAAATCCCCCAATGTGGCCATGGACGGATGTCATCGATTCGGCCCATACAAACGGCGTTAAGGTCATAATGACGGTCCTGAACACAGACTCGCTTCAAAATCATAATATTCTGACAGATGCCGCATCCAAAGAAAAAAGCTTTAAGAATATCAGAAAAACCCTTAAGCAGTTCAGCCTGGACGGCGTAAACGTGGACTTTGAGAACCTGAAGCGCTCCGACAGGGACGGTGCAATTATCAGTTACATGAAGGATTTGACCTCATTTATTCATACGGAACTTCCCGGTGCAGAGGTGTCCTTTGCAGGCCCTGCCGTAAACTGGGGAGGGTGGAACTTCAAGGGGCTTTCAGAGGCCTGCGATTACATTTTTATAATGGGTTACGATTATTCCGACAGCAGGAGCAATATTTCAGGTCCCACGGCATCACTTAACGGCAGCTATTATTCAATTGAGAGCACGCTTTTAAGCACCGTATTCGGATACGGCGAGGTTACACAGACTGCCCCGCAGAAGCTGATCCTGGGCGTGCCTTATTACGGCAACCACTGGGTAACTGAAACAGGAAACCCGCAGGCTTTTAACGTCCGGTACGTGGAAACCCCCACATTTTCCAGCCTGATGCAGGATGCCGAACGCTACAGGTATAAAATTTTCTGGGATAAGTATAACAGCGTCCCCTGGATACGCTACCAGAAAAACGGCGAATGGCACCAGGTGTGGTTCGAAAACGCAAGAAGCATCGGTATGAAATACGACTATGCCATGGCCAGAAAGCTCCGTGGTGTCGGCATCTGGGCTTTGGGTTATGACGGCGGACGCCAGGAATTATGGAAAGAGATAGAAAAAAGATTCCTTTTCAGCAGCTTTACAAAGCTTGCAGCTATGCCCTTAAATCTCCAGGACAGGCCCTTTGACTTCAAAACCCTTCTTCCCAAAGGGATTCTGCGGGTTTCAGGAGTAAAAGAAAGATCTTAAATTTTGCATTATATTAGCTCGTAAACAAAAAAAGCCTGATCAAATCAGGCTTTTTTTATTTTCCTTTCAGAAATATTTCAGACGGAGATGATTTTCCGCGCATCATCAATTATAGATTCGGCTCTTTTCTTCCCATCCTTTATAACGTCTTCAACAGCCTCGTAGTAGTCGTTCATATCTTCCATTATGCCGTCTTTCTTCTTGATAATCTGTTTCCGCATCTTTTTACCGGAAACCGGAGTATAAAGCAGAGCTGTTATGCCTCCTGCAATTCCGCCGAGTAAAATGCCATACACAAAACCCATCGTTCCTTTACTCATAATAATCCCTCCTCATATTTAATCAATGCCTAATGACTGTTAGTATAGAATAATTAAATTGAATGATATTATCAATATTCAGCAAACATTAATTCACAATGACCTTGGACACAAACGGGGAAATATTGCCCCCTGACTTCTCTACAGCTCGCAGTACGACCCTTCGCCTGAAAGATTCCTGCACGGGTAGCGCCACGTGAGCCCCGATTCCTCGATCAGATCATCAGCGTTTTCCGGCCCCCAGGTGCCGGCAGGATATCCGAAGAGTTTAATTGTTGGGTACTTCTCCCATGCATCCAGCACCGGCTGAATGAACTTCCAGCAGGCCTCCACGGCATCCCCCCTGGCATAAAGCGTGGCGTCACCTTCCATTGCGTCTAAAAGAAGCCTTTCGTAGGCCCCGGGGACGTACTGGCTGGCAAGCTCTGAATAATGGAAGTCCATGTTGATGTCCTGCACGTTATAGCCGCGGCCGGGGACTTTCATGCTGACCCTTAAGAGCATCCCTTCGTCGGGCTGTATGCGGATTACGAGGTAGTTAATATAGTTATCCTGAGCTCTGAATAGGATGTGGGGTGAAGGCCTGAAGTGTATAACAGCCTCTGTAACGGAAGTCGGCATTCTTTTGCCCGTTCTTAAATAAAAAGGCACCCCGCCCCAGCGCCAGTTATCAATAAAAAGCTTAATTGCAACGTAAGTCTCGGCGTGGCTGCCCCTGTCCACCCCCATCTCCTCACGGTAGCCTGCAACAATTTCGCGCCCGATTTTATTTGCCACATACTGGCCGCGTATGACGTGGCTTTCAACGTCCTCCGGCTTCATGATCCTGAGGGATTCAAAAACCTTCAGCTTTTCATCCCTTATGGCCTCCGGCCTGAGTGAGGCAGGCGGCTCCATGGCAATAAGCCCCAGTATCTGCAGCAGATGGTTCTGCACCATATCCCTCAGGGCGCCCGTACTGTCATAGTACCCCCCGCGAGAGCCTATTCCTGAGCTTTCGGCCGCGGTGATCTCAACGTGGTGGACATAATTCCTGTTCCATAAGGGCTCAAATATGCCGTTTGAAAACCGGGTTACAAATATGTTCTGCACGGTTTCTTTTCCCAGATAGTGGTCTATGCGGTAGATCTGGTTTTCATTAAAAATGCGGCAGAGCCTCTTATTCAGGTCCTTAGCCGTTTCAAGGCTTTCCCCGAAAGGTTTTTCAATTATCAGCCTTTTCCAGCTTTTCTCCCCCTGAAACTGCATTTTTTCAACCCCAAGGCTTATTGCAATCTCCTCAAAGGCGCCCGGAGGCGTGGCAAGATAATAGATGCAGTTTTCCCCGGTTTCCAGCTCCCCGGAAAGTGATTTAATTTTCCTGTTTAGTTTCGCGAATTCCCCGGGAGAATAATCTTTAAGCGCTATATAATAAAGGCCGTGCTTAAAGCGTGCGGCCGTTTCATTTTTATCTTCCTCCGGCTCTATAAACTGAAAAGAGGAGTCCCTGAATTTCTTATCCGCCATCTCTGTCCTTGCCACTCCAAGTACTGCAAACCTTTCAGGCAAAAGGCTGTGCTCAAAAAGCTTATAGAGCGCAGGGATGAGTTTTCTTTTCGTAAGGTCACCCGAGGCTCCGAATATGACAATAATGCAGTTTTCCGGCTTTTCCATATCCCTTCCATTTCTTGTATACAAATTTTTGCCCTCTACATATGCCCTTTACAAAGCGATAATAACCTGAATGAGGTGCTCACATTTTTCCAAGACAAATTGGCATCTGTCTTTGAGGAGCCTTAATTTTGTATGGTCATTTTTAAGAACCATGTATGTTATTTAATGTAGAAAGAACATTGGTTAAGCAAAAGACATTATTTTTCACATTTTTCACACACAGAAGTGATGCATAAAAAAAACATATTCAGACTAAAAAAGTTAACTTTCATCCTCGTTTTCTTAGCTTCCCTTACAGGCACCATCTATCCGCAGCTGCCGCCGGTCAGGCTGGACTATTCATCCTACGCGCTTTCAGCCGACGGGAGGCTTTTAGGATACTACGGTGAAAAGCACAGGGTAGAGGTTAGAAGCACGGGCAATATCTCAAAATGGGTGATTTATTCCCTTATTGCCACAGAAGACAGGGATTTTTACAACCACGACGGCGTCTCCTACAAAGGCCTCGGGCGTGCAGTCATAAAAACGCTTACTGGCTCCACACAGGGAGGCAGCACGCTTACAATGCAGCTTGCACGTAACCTTTTCCTTTCACGCGAACAGACTATAACCCGTAAGCTCACCGAGATCAACATCGCACGGGAAATCGAGAAGAAGTATACCAAAGACCAGATACTCCTTCTATATCTTAATACATGCTACTTCGGCCACGGGGCCTACGGCATCTGGGCAGCCAGCCAGGAGTTTTTCAGCAAAACCCCCGACAAGCTTTCTGTAACCGAAGGCGCCACCATAGCCGGACTGCTTCAGTCGCCAAGCGGCTACGATCCGTCCAAAAACCCCGAGAAAACTTTAGCCCGCAGAAATGAAGTTCTGCACAACCTGCTCGAGGTAGGAAAGATCAACGAAAAGCAGTTCGAACGCTACCGCAGGCAGCCTTTGGGTCTTAAGATGAACCAGGGCCTGGGCCGCCATTTTTTAGAACACGTGCGCAAGGAGGCGCTCGAGATACTAAATTCAAGAGGAATTTCCCTAAACAGGGACCAGTTAAAAATAACAACAACACTGGACTACGACATACAGAAAGCAGCCGAAGACGCCGTTAACTGGCAGTATGGCCGGTTCCCCGGCTCAATGAAGCAGGCGCAGATTGGTCTCGTTTCAGTGGAAGTGGGTACAGGCAAAATCAAGGCAATGATCGGCGGAAGCCCCGGCTCGGAATCCCGCGGACTTAACCATGCAGATGAAATCCACCGCCAGCCGGGCTCATCTTTTAAGCCTTTTTTGTACGCAAGCCTGCTGGAAAAAGGTTTTACACTTGCAACACCCCTGCACGACTTCCCGATTGTTGTCGATTCGGGTTCAACAATGGAGTGGAGGCCTGAAAATTCAACAGGCAACTTCTCATACACCATGATGCCGATGATAAATGCCGTAAAACACTCCGTAAACGCGTGCGCTGCCGACGCAATGGTAAACTTTACTAAGCCCGATTCCGTAGCAGCTTTTGCTAAGAGACTCGGCATAAAATCAAATATTCCCCCTTACCCTTCAATTGCCCTGGGTACAGCTGAGGTTACTCCGCTTGAAATGGCCTCGGCCTATGAGGTATTTGCCTCGGAAGGACTTTATGCAAAGCCTTATTCAATACTTAAAATTGAGGACAGGAATAACAGGGTGCTTTACCAGGCACACCAGGAAACCACAACAGTGCTCGACTCTGCCACCTGCTACCTCATGTCACAGGCACTTGAGCAGGTGGTCGAAGGTGGAACTGCCACTTCGGCAAGGCCGTACTTTAAGGGTGTGGCGGCAGGCAAAACCGGAACCACACAGAACTCAGCTGACGTCTGGTTTGTTGGCTACAACACAAAGCTTTCCACTGCCATATGGATCGGATACGATAACCCTTCAAGAAAGCTTTCGGGTGGTTTTCAGTACGGCGGAAGCGCCTGCGCCCCCATCTGGGGAAGGCTGATGTCCGTAGCACACCTTCAGTACCATGGCTCATACGGCATGCAGTTTACACGCCCGTCAACCGTTCAGGAAATTGAAGTCTGCGAGGATACAGGCGAACCCGCAACCATAAGCTGCCCGCATAAGAAGCTGTACCCGGTAAATTTCCTCCTTCTTAAAGGAAGCTGCCATTTGCACCAAAACCAGATAGGACAAAAATTCTGATAAAGATCTATTCTCATGAGGGTAAAGTGAAAAGTCACTTTACCCTTTTTTATTCCCCTTTCAATTACCCCTTATTTTACTTTTAATATTTTTATAAGAAACAAAAACTAAAGATGCACAGGGCATTTCTCAGGTTTTACGAAGAGCTTAACGACTTCCTTCCCGAAGAAAGACGCAAGGTGAGGTTTACGCACTTTTATACCGGCCGCACTTCAGTAAAAGATATGATTGAGTCCCTCGGCGTGCCTCATTCGGAAATAGACCTGATACTGGTAAACGGGCAGTCGGTGGACTTTTCCTATATCGTTCAGGATGACGACGACATAAGCGTTTACCCTGTTTTTGAATCCTTTGACGTAAGGGATCTGACCCACCTGAGGCAGAAGCCTTTGAGAGAGCCGAAGTTCGTGCTGGATGTGCATTTAGGGAAGCTCGCCCATTATATGAGAATGCTGGGACTGGATACGCTCTACAGCAATAATTACTCGAAAGACGACCTCGTTAATATTTCCATTGAGAAAAGAAGGACTATTCTTACGCGCGACCGCAACATACTTAAGCGCAACGACGTAACCCACAGCTACTGGGTAAGAAGTGAGGACCCTGTAGAACAGGCGCGTGAGGTAATAGAAAGGTTTCACTTAGAAAGGGAATTACATGAATTCTCGCGCTGCATGGAATGTAACGGCCTGCTTGAAAAGGTGGATAAGGAGGATATCCTTGATGAACTTCCACCTAAGGTTGAGCAGTCGCAGACCGATTTCTACCGCTGCCCCGATTGCCTGAGAGTGTACTGGAAAGGGAGCCACTACGACAAAATGAAGAAGCTCATCGGCAAGATTGAAGGGAAGCAAAACTCCTGAGGCTTAAATCCTCCTGTTATCATTCCATAGCAATTCTTTCTCAACCGCTACTTTTGGCTTTCATTAATTGGCTTTTCTTTCTTAACTTCCAGTTTAGATTTTTTCCCGTTCTGAATTTTTCTGTCCTGAAACTTTTTCTCAAAACATAATTTATTGAGGAGTATCCATGCAGGAGCTAGAACAGTTACTTTCCCGGATAAGCGATTGGGTCTGGGGTTACCCGTTACTTATACTACTTTTCGGCACACACATTTTCCTTACTTTTAAGCTGCGTTTTATACAGCGCTATACCGGTAAAGCCATAAAGCTTTCCTTGAAGCGCTCCAAAGAAGGCACGGGCGACGTCAGCCAGTTCGGCGCCCTTACAACAGCTCTTGCGGCAACAATCGGTACGGGCAACATAGTGGGAGTGGCTACCGCCGTTGCGGCCGGCGGCCCCGGGGCAGTCCTCTGGATGTGGCTTACGGGCGTTTTCGGCATCGCAACCAAATATTCCGAAGCACTTTTATCAGTTAAGTACAGGGTTAAAACCAAAGAAGGTTTTATGGCCGGGGGCCCCATGTACGTTCTCGAACGCGGGCTTAAGATGAAATGGCTGGGCGTGGCCTTTGCGGCCCTAACAGCCGTTGCAGCCTTCGGAATCGGAAACATGGTGCAGGCAAATTCAATTTCCACGATGGTCGAAAGCAACTTCCACATCCCTGCGTGGATCTCGGGCATTCTCATGACCATACTGACAGCCGTAGTAATTATCGGCGGAATTAAGTCCATTGCCAGCGTCTGCGAAAAGCTGGTGCCCTTTATGGCAATTTTTTACGTTCTGGGATGCATAGCTCTTCTAATAATAAACGCCTCAACGGTTCCTGCAACTTTCATGCTGATATTAAAAAGCGCGTTTACCGGCCACGCCGTAATAGGTGGGTTTTTAGGAGCAGGCTTTAAGGAAGCCATCCGATTCGGCGTTGCCCGCGGCCTGTTCTCTAATGAATCGGGCCTTGGAAGCGCACCGATCGTTGCTGCTGCGGCACAGACAAAAAATCCGATACGCCAGGCTCTGGTTTCCTCAACAGGCACATTCTGGGACACGGTTGTTGTATGCGCAATGACGGGGCTTGTAGTTGTAAATTCAGGCGAATGGATGAAAGGCCTTCGCGGCGGGGAGCTCACAAGCTCGGCTTTTTCAGATATTCCGGTTATTGGCCCTATCGTCCTTACAGTGGGACTCCTGACATTTGTTTTTTCAACCATACTCGGCTGGTCTTATTACGGTGAAAAAGCCGCGGAATACCTTTTCGGCAGCAGGGTGATAAAACCCTACAGGTGGCTCTGGGTATTTGCCGTAATGCTGGGCTCCGTGCTCTCGCTTCCTGTTGTATGGTCATTTGCCGACATTGCAAACGCCCTTATGGCTATCCCGAACCTGGTCTCTCTCATTGCATTAAGCGGGGTTATTGTAGCCGAAACGAGAAAGTATCTCTGGAATGACCAGCTTGACCTCTCAGGCGATGAAGTGGTGGAAGAGGCAGAGGTTTCATCGGTAAAATAGCCTTAAGTTAAGGATAAAATTCTTAAGCCCCGGGAGAGTTAAATAATCCCTCCGGGGCTTTCTTTTTATGCGCCAAAACACGTTATAAGAGACCTTCAGGTTTGCTTTTCATTTTCGAAAGTAATAGATTTATTACTGCAGTAAACACATTTTCTAATTTATCGGTTGAGCTTTTTTTCCGGTACTGAGGATTGGCAAAGATGTGTTATATCGAGCAGCTTTTGTTAGGGCTTTTGCTTGAGAAAATAGGCTTTTATAAGCAACTGCCAGAACCCGGGTCGCCCCCTATAATTGTCTAGGACCGGTTCTTCAGTATCTGGACTTCAAGTTCATCAAGGAGTTTAGATAATGAAGATTCACTATTACATGCTCTCTTACCGCTTCGAGGCACTCGTGGCCTCTCACCTGGAGCCGGAAGCCTTCGGTTTGTATATGGCTGTCGGTACTCAGAAAAACACACGCGGCAACGTCCTTTTCTTTGAGATTGATCCGGATCTTCACAGTGATTACTTTCATCTTGAGGACATCAACGAGCGCTGTACGCCTCACAAGGATGGGAGCCCGAAACGCAGTAAATACATCAGCGTTTACCGTGTTATGGAGCACCTTAACCTTTCTGCCTTCGGCAAACTCTATCTTACTACTGCCGACGGGAGGGTGATACACCTTGAAGCCTCTGAGTATGACGTGAGCAATAACAGCTCAGGTCCAAATCTTTATCAGGAACTCTGTCCCGTATCTCCTTTAGTGTTATCTGCCCTTTCACCTGATGCCTTCGCAAAATTCATGACGGACCCGTGCAACCCGGTCAGCGTACCAAGAATATTCTTTGCCGACTTGCTGCTCGACCGTGATGACTCTGGAAGACTTGCAGGATATCTGCCGTATTCAGACCCGATGCACATAGTTGACTGCATAAACGAGCTGAAGCACAGCAGAAAGCAAACCAAAACCGTTTCAAGAAGTCCTCATATTCACAGCTTCTACAGGACTCTGCGCAGGGGATTTTTCCTGGGGGATCAGTCCGGGATAAAATACTATCCTTTCCCGGAGAGGCGTCACCTGGAAGTTGAATATGCTAAATGGTGGAGGTCCGCTTCGGAAAGTCTGGTTTCTTAAATAACTAATTTCTATAACAGTTTCAGAAAAAGCATTTTTGGTCCCGGCGCACGCCTGAGGTGTGCACCGGGACGGCATGTTTTTCTGTCTAAAAGCGATTTAATGGAAAAGTGAAATGACTCGAATCAAAAACTTTATGCGTTCCAGTAAGGCCCGGCGTAATTATTTGTTCGCTCTCATGCTTCTGTTCGTGGTAGCTTTTTTCTACAGGCCGGGTTTCAGTCAATCTGAATCAGCTGCTTCCAATATTGGTGAAGCTAAGTCCTTTGTTCCTTTCGCCCTTTTTTCTGATCCCAAATACAGCGGACTTGAGATCGTATGCCTTTTAACGGTCCTGGGTATTGCAGTTGCAGGATTACTTTATGCTCTTTTATTAGTCAAGCAGGTTTACAAAGCCGATACAGGCACAAAGAAAATGCAGGAGATAGCAGCAGCCGTCCGTGAGGGCGCAAATGCATATCTCGGTGCACAGTTCAAGCGTATCGGTCCCCTCATCGTAATTATTACATTACTTCTTTATTTTACATACACCGGAACAGTTGATGCTTTCCGCTGGGGGCGTTCGGGTGCATTCCTTGTAGGTGCACTCTTCAGCTGGATGGTTGGTTTTGTAGGCATGAGGCTTGCAACCGCCGGCAACCTCAGGGTTGCCGCTGCAGCTACAAGAAGCTACGGGGAAGCAATGCAGCTCGGCTACAGAACCGGTACCGTAACTGGTATGCTTACAGACGGCCTCGGCCTCCTGGGCGGAACGATGATATTCCTGATTTTTGGCGATACAGCCTATGAAGCCCTCTTAGGATTCGGCTTCGGCGGCACACTGCTCGCACTCTTTATGCGTGTCGGCGGCGGTATTTATACAAAAGCCGCAGACGTGGGAGCCGACCTGGTGGGAAAAATTGAAAAAGATATCCCAGAGGACGACCCTAGAAACGCCGCAACTATTGCCGATAACGTCGGCGATAACGTGGGCGACTGCGCCGGTATGGCAGCCGATATCTTTGAAAGCTATGAAGTAACGATCGTAGCTGCAATGATCCTCGGTATGGCTTCATTCGGCCACAAAGGCGTTATATTCCCGCTCCTTGTGCGCGGAATCGGCGTCCTGGGCTCAATCATCTCAACCTATACCGTTAAGGCAGGAGCTCATGATACCTCGGATACGGCTCTTCACAGCGTACACCGCGGTTTCTGGATCGGTTCAATAATATCTATACTCGGATTCTTCCTCTTAGGATTCGGATATCTGCATTTTGACGTAAATTATTTCGGTCTCGATAAATTAAACGAACTTACAAAACTGGGCTACTGGGCCGTTGACCCGAGAAACTTACCCTGGTTTGCTAATTTCGGTTTTACGGGACTTGACCTCCGTCCTGCATGGACATGCCTCATAGGCGTATTCCTTGCAATAGCACTCAACAAGGTAACCAGCTATTTTACACATACGGGCCACGCCCCTGTAAAAAGCCTTGCCAAGAGCTGCCAGACAGGTCACGCTACAAACATCATTCAGGGCTTTGCAGTAGGTTATGAGTCTACAGTTGCAGCAATCATAGTAATTGCAGCAGCCATTATGCTCTCAGTACTCTGCTACGCCGGAACACCTCCTCTCTTCGTAGCTTACGGCGTTGCAATGACAGGTATCGGTATGCTTACATTAACGGGCAATACCATTTCAATGGACGTTTTCGGGCCTGTTGCCGACAACGCCAACGGTATCGGTGAAATGGGTTATGAACCTGTGGAAATGGAAAAAGAAAAACCAGGCAACTACAAGCGTGCCCGCCAGATACTTGCAGACCTCGATGCAGTAGGCAACACAACAAAAGCCGAAACAAAGGGTATTGCAATCGGCTCGGCAGTTATTGCCGCGGTTTCACTTTTCTCAAGCTTTATTGCAGTAATTGCAGTAGGCAGCGAGGATAAGATCAACCAGATGAGTATTGCACAGTATATAACTGAAGCCGGAAAACTGACGGTTGCTAACCCGATAGTATTTATTGGCTTCTTAATCGGCGGCGCTGTTCCGTTCCTTTTCAGCAGCATGCTGATCCGTGCTGTTGGCCGTGCCGCTTTCTATATTGTACATGAATGCCGCATCCAGTTCCGCGACCCTCATATTTGGGAAGGCACAAAGAAGCCTGACTACGGACGCGTGGTTAATATCTGCACTAACACGGCTCAGAAAGAACTTATCGGCCCGGGATTCCTCGCTATTATGACCCCGGTTCTGGTCGGCTTCCTCTTAGGGCCCTACGCCCTTGGCGGTTTCCTTGCCGGAATGATACTTGTCGGACAGCTCCTTGCAGTATTTATGTCCAATGCCGGCGGTGCATGGGACAATGCAAAGAAGTTGATTGAAGACGGTATCTATGGCGGCAAGGGTTCAGATGCCCATAAGGCCGCTGTTACAGGCGACACGGTAGGCGACCCATTGAAGGATACCGCTGGACCTGCAGTCAACCCTCTTATTAAAGTAATGAACATGGTAAGTCTTCTTACACTGGGAATGGTGTTAAACTACAACATCGTCAGCGGACGCGTTCAGGGCTTTGGAGCTATCGTTGTAGGCCTCCTGGTGGCACTGATTGCACTTGGTGCAATTATATGGGCTGTATGGCAGAGCAAGAAAGAATCAAGCGATGCCCCTCAGTTTGAGGAGATGATAAGCGAGTCTGCAGAAGAAGAACTCCAGGAGCAGGAC
Source organism: Ignavibacteria bacterium (assembly GCA_025612375.1). Taxonomy (NCBI): domain Bacteria; kingdom Pseudomonadati; phylum Ignavibacteriota; class Ignavibacteria; species Ignavibacteria bacterium. Next base: position 15,979 of record JAAXKN010000015.1, on the reverse strand, counting down.
ACCCTGAAATAATTCTTCGCAATCAAATAGTGCCATAAAAAAAATCCCCGCTTTTTAACAGGCGGGGATTTTTTTTTGACGTAAATGTAATAATAGGAAGTTAATTTTCTCTGTTAAAAGAAGCTATCAGTTCAAGCACGCTGTCTGTTATGTCTTCTGTTTCTTTGTTCGTACGCAGGTGCCCGTTTACAAGGAAGGAGAAGACGAGGTCTTCACCGTCAGCTGTTTTAACGTAACCTGAAAGCCCGCGCACGTTTGAGATGGTTCCTGTCTTTGCGTGAACGTTTCCTTCAGCCTTGGTGCCCTTCATGCGGCTTTTGAGCGTTCCGTCTATTCCCGCAACAGGCTGCGCGTCGTACCAGACGTTCCAGTAGGGGCTTTTCTTCATTTTTGTAAGAATAGTTACAAGCTGCTTTGGACTTACGTAATCGTACCTTGTAAGGCCCGAGCCGTCGACGTACGCGTAGGTGTCAGGCGCAATGCCGAACTCCTTCAGGACCTCCTCAACTATTTTCTTTCCTCCTCTGAAACTCCCTTTTCCTGTATATTTCCAGCTTAGTATCCTCGGCATTATCTCGGCATAGAGGTTCTGGCTTCTTTTCATCATTTCCTTTAAGACTTCGCTTAGTCTTGGGGAAAGGTGCTTATCGATGACCAGGAAGTCATTTGAGGTGTGTTTCCACCCCTGGAGGTCGTCACAGTCCACTGCACTTCCGTCAACCCTGATGCCCGACTGCTCCAGCACTTCCTTTAACACAGTAACATAGAAAAGTGTCGGGTTCGTGATAGTAGGCGATTCAACTATAGGCCTGGAACCGGCAACAAGGGTTCCGTTTATTACAATTTTATTTGTGCCGAAAGCGCGTGTAACGTAAACATTGCTGCGCCCGGTATCTGTAACCGTAAGGTTATTTACTATTGTATAATAGCAGCTCGGTATGTTGGGCTCAATTTTCACAGGCTCAAGCACTGTTTTGGGAGCCGTAATTTTAATATCTACATAGTTTTCATTTAACTGCAGGGGGCCGACTTCGGCAGAATACCAGGCATCCAGGCCGTCAAGCGACCAGCCGTCGCCAAGAGAGTTGTCGTCAAACGCATTGTCGTCGCCGATGACGTTTCCTGTAATGTGCCTGATCCCTTTCTCACGGAGCATTTTTGCCCAGCTGAAGAAAAGATCCCGGGGATCTTTCTGGAAATGGTTATAAAGCGTGGGGTCCCCGTTTCCAAAAACCACCAGGTCGCCATTTATCACCGAATCCCCCACAATTCCGTTGCAGCAGAGGTCGGTTTCAAATGTAAAATCGGGTCCCAGCCTGGTCAGAGCCGCAGCGGAAGAGAGGATCTTGTTGTTTGAAGCAGGATTGAACATGCGTTCTGAATTTCTTTCATACCATACGCGCCCTGTTTTAAGGGACTGTATCAGAACGCCCCAGTGCGCATGTGCAAAGAGGGGATCGCTGAAGCGCGCGTCAATTTTCTGCTGGAGCTCTTCAACGGTTGTAATTTTGTCTTTGGATGTTTCTTTAACAGAGGAGCATCCGGCGGAAATAAGAGCCATGGCCAGTAAAGGCCATGCGAAGGCAAGTTTTATCTTCATTAGAATATGTCCTGAAAAATTTATGTGCAATTTACAATTTGCATCGCTGAAATTAAAGTCCGGGCTTTCTTATTTTTGATTTTACAGCAATTCGCCTGAATTCAACGTTATTTCAAGGCTAATTTATATTCCTTTTCCGTTTTCCTTTTCTGGCTTAAATTTTCAGGAGAGTAAGTTATTTTAAGAAAGAGAGAAAAATAATCATGCATAAAATATTTTTTGTTTTATTATTTGCTGCTGCAATAATAGCCGGATGTAAAAACGATGATAATTCCACAACTCCACAGACCGGCAGCGGCCAGCTTAAAGTTTATATGACGGATGCTCCGGCGCATTACAGCTCCGTTAACATACAGGTTACAAGAGTGGAGGTTCACCAGGGAAGTGACACCAGCAGCTCTGCAGGCAGCTGGCTTGTAGTTAAAGACAGCACAATGAACATCGACCTCGTGCAGCTTCGTAACGGCGTAACGGCGCTTTTAGGAAATGCGCCTTTACCGGCAGGGCAGTATTCGCAGATCCGCCTGATTATCGGACCGGGGAGCTATGTTACTGATGAAAACGGCACCAGGCACGATTTGACCATTCCAAGCGGAAGCCAGACGGGCCTGAAGCTTAACAATTCCTTTACACTACAGGATGGAGTAACCTATGAGCTGACTCTGGACTTTGACGCATCGAAGTCGATTGTAGTAACAGGCAATAACAGCTACAAGCTAAAGCCTGTAATAAGAGTTGAGGCCAATGCCCTTACAGGCACCATATCGGGACAGGTGCTTCCTTTGGATGCCGCTGTTGACGTGCATACAATTGCGGGGCAGGACACCATTACAACATATCCTGATGCGCAGGGTCATTTCAAGCTAATGGCGCTTCCCGAAGGCACCTACACAGTCCACATTGCGCATTCAGAAACAGGCTACAAAGATGTTGAGCAGGCAAATGTAAAGGTAGTAAAAGGCCAGAACACCGACATAGGCACCATAACACTTCAGAAATAAATAATTATAATATTCATAAAAAACCGCGAGAGCGGTTTTCTATCTGTAGCCCAGGGTTTGACAGCCACCGCCGAAGGCGGATGGCAAAAACCCTGGGTAAAGAATATCCCAAACCATAATAGAACCGCCCATAGCGGTTCTATATCTGTTACATGAGCGTTTAATATTGTGTGATTCCGGTAACATATATAAAACCACTGACGTGGTTTTTTGTTATGTTGTGATATTTAACCCAGGGTGTCCGCATTCACCTGCGGTGGATGCAGCTACCCTGGGCTACAGACAGAAAACCACTCGCGTGGTTTTTCATACAGAATTCTGATTGCTTTTATCCCGTATTTCTTACACCGGCGGCGATGCCGTTTACGGTGGAGCGCAGGAGTGACAAAAGCTGTGCCTTCTCAGGAGGGGAAAGCTTCCCATTTCTGAATTCTTTTATAAACTTCACCTGTATAAAGCTTATAGGATCAATGTACGGGTTCCTCAGAAGGATCGACCTCTGCAGAGATTTATTTGAATCCAATAGGTTCTCCTCTTCTGTAATTTCAAGAATCATTTTTACCGAAAGCTTAAACTCTTCATCAATCCTTCTGTATATCTCCCACATTGGATCGCCATCCTCACAAAGCGAAAGGTACTCGCGCCCGATTATCATGTCCGTCTTAAGTAGCACCATCTCAATATTATCCACCATCACCTTAAAGAACTCCCAGTTCCGGTACATCTTCCTGAAGTCTTCAATTGAAGCCCGCCCTTTCTCAATCACCCTGCTTATGGCGTGTCCAAACCCGTAGTAACCCGTAATGGTCTGGCGGTTCTGCGTCCATGAAAATACCCATGGAATAGCTCTAAGCAGCCTGATATCTTTTCCCTTTTTGCGCGAAGGGGGGCGCGAACCGATCTCAATCTGCTCAATTATATCAATCGGCGTAACCGTTCTGAAGTACTGATAGAAGTCCGGGTGCGTAATAAGCTCCCTGTAGTATAAAAGTGCCTCACGTGAAATGTCTTCCATAACGGCACTGTACTCCTCAAAGCGGTCTTTCTTATTCTCCTGCCTGGAATTACTCGTGGCAATCATTACGGCTGAACTTATCAGTTCCAGGCTCCTTTCTGCAATCTCAGGAATCAGGTATTTTGAAGAGATCATCTCCCCCTGCTCTGTAATTTTAATTTTGCCCTGTATCGTTCCTCTGGGCTGAGCAAGAATGGACTGGTTTAAGGGGCCGCCGCCTCGTGAGATGCTGCCTCCGCGCCCGTGAAATAGTATGAGCTCAATGCCCGAATCCCTGCAGAGCTTTGTAAGATTGCGCTGCGATTTATAAAGCTCAATTTTAGAAGTCACAATTCCGCCGTCTTTGTTGCTGTCGGAATAGCCGATCATGATTTTCTGCACCATATTGCGCAGCTTTAAGTGGCCTCTGTATGCAGTGTTACTAAAAAGCTCGCGCATAATAGTTTCGGAATTTCTCAGGTCATCTATTGTCTCAAAGAGGGGAAGTATGTCGAACATCGACTGATAAAGCCCCTCGCGCCCCGCGTGGACTACACCTGCCTCCTTGGCAAGAAGAAGGACCGACATAACGTCGCTTACAGCCGAGCAGTTGCTTATAATATAGTCGTTGCAGGAATCCTCCGAAATATTTTCCTTTGCCCACCTGATGACGGAAAGCTCGCCAATAACCTGACGGGCTGTTTCCGAAAGTTCACTGAACTGGTTTATAAGCGGCCTCGGGTTCAGGATCTCCTCTGCAAGGATCTGATTTTTTTCATCCTCCTCCAGTTTCGAAAAATCCTTCTTTACGCCGCAGTAAGAAAATATCTCCTCCGTTGCCTCCCTGATCAGTGAAGCGTTCTGCCTTATGTCCAGAGAAATAAAATTAAACCCGAAGGTCTTTACCTTATATATGAGAGGAAGGATTTTAGAATCAGCAATTATGCGCCCCTTGTTCTCCGAAAGGCTGTTATACATTAGCTCCAGATCACCTATGAACTCTTCAGCATCCCTGTAGCCTTCAGACTGCTCTTCAATTGTTTTCCTGAGCTTAAGGGAGATAAGGAATAGCTTTACGCGGTAGACTTCCGAGGGATCCCTCAGAACGCTTTCAGCTGCCAGATCCTTCAGGCGGCTTCTGTCGTTTTCAATTGAAAGGTGGAGCCCGGGGCTTGCCGAGACGAGGTTCAGCGAAGTGCTGATGGAATCATATATCGGATCCAGATCCTTAAGATAAAGCTCAAGTATAATTTTCTTATAGTTTGCGGCTGTCTCTTTTGTAATATCCACCGTAACATAAGGGTGCCCGTCGCGGTCGCCTCCCATCCACGAGCCGAACTTAATTAAGGCAGGCGCAGGCGTCTGAATATTGAACACAGAGCCCAGCTTCAGGTTCAGGTTCTCATAGAACTCCGGAATAACGTCGTAGAGCACATTTTTGAAGAAGAACAGCCCGCGCTGTATTTCGTCTTTTACCGTCACTTTATGAAATCTTATTTCATTTGACTGCCAGAGAAGTGTAACTTCAGTCTGCAGCTGCCGCTTAATTCTTTCTTCTTCTGAAGGGGTAATCCTGGTGTACTCTCTTTTTAAGAGCAGGCGGCTGATGTTCAGTATCTTCTTCAGTATGGTCTGACGTGTGGCTTCTGTAGGATGCGCTGTAAAGACCGGTATCACCTCAAGGGATTTCAGGACATCCTGCAGTAGTTCCCTGCCTGCGCCTTCGTTTTTAAGGCACATCAGGGCTTCTTCAACCGATCCTTTCTGCGGCTTGTCGTTTGAGAAGATGTGCGCTCTCATGCGCCTTATGCGGTGAATTTCATCGGCGGCATTAACCAGAATAAAATAAACTGAAAATGCCTTTACCACCTTATAAGCCTTTTCGGGCGTTAATGTATCTATAAGAGAAACAATCTTTTTTCTTACCTCATCGCTGTATTCTGTTCTGAGGGATTTTGTCAGGGACCTGAGTGTTTCAACGGCTTCAAAAAGCTCCGGGTCCTCCTGTTCCACCAGAACATTGCCCAGTATAATGCCCAGCTCGCGGATATCCTTTTTAAGAGGCTCATCTTTTTCAGTTTCCTCGAGCTGTGTCAAGGGTTTAGTGTTCATATTCAATTCCCTGTTTTTCAGAATTAACCTTTATTGAGTGCAGCAAGGCTGCATTTTCTAAAGATAGCCTGATTTTGCTTAAATGTCATCAGGGAATTTCTGTCACCATGCGCGGTCTTACTTAAGAAGAATCATTTTCCTTGCCGCGCGGTAGCTAACAGATCCTTTCATTGAACTTGCCTCCATTAAGTAGAAATATATTCCGGAAGAAAGCTCCGAGCCATTGAAATTAAGCTCATAATAGCCCGCGTCTTCCACTTCGTCTACGAGTGTCCTTACAACGCCGCCGATTGAGTTGTAAATCTGCAGCCTTACCCTGCTTTGATTAGGCAGTGTGTAGCTTATTTTTGTTGAAGGGTTATACGGATTAGGGTGATTCTGAAAAAGCGTATAGTCTATTGGAACCGCCGCCGGCTTATCAACGCCTGTTATTACAGCAGCGCTTGCCTCGTTGCTATAGTCTGAGGCGCCAATCTGATTATAGGCCTGCACTCTGTAGACAAATACATCTTCTTCAAGCAGGGAGTCTGTAAATGACGCGGCATTTTTGTCAAGTGTTGTCAGGAATTTATACTGGGCGTCACTGATTATTTTTCTTTCCACGCTGTAGCCTGCTTCACTCTGGGAATTGTCCGTCCACGTAAGCCTGACCCTGCGGCCGTTCAGGGCTTCAGCCCTTAGGTTTCCGGGGGGTAAAAGAAGCGTCGAAAAGCTCCGGGGCGCGGAATAAGACCTTATCCCGGAAGAATCCTTTGCCGAAATTCTCCAGTAATACTGAAAGCCGTCTTTAAGATTACTTACCACGGCTTCGGGCTTATATAGAACTGAATCTGAAAAAACTGTATTATTAAAAAGCCCGTCTTCAGAAATCATTATTGAATAGCTTTCCGCATCGGGAGAAGGCTCCCAGTTAAAATTCAGCTTAAGAGGCTGGTTTTTCGCCTTGTCCTCAGGCAAGGTAAGATGGGGCATAACCGGGGCGCTTATTATAGATTCATTACTGTAGTCGGATATATTATAATCATTAAAGGCTCTTATCCTGTATGAATAAACCCTGCCTTCCTCAATTGAAGGGTCCGTGTAGTTCGTGCGCCCCGCGGGGGTTACGGCAAGCTGGCTGTAGGAATCCGAACCTGAGACCTTTCTTTCAATTACAAAACCTTTTTCGTTGTCTGAAATGTCTGTCCAGCTAAGTTCTATGGAACATCCGTCCTTTGCTTTCTGTGCAGTAAAATTCATGGGTGCCGGTATATAGTCGTCCACCATTTTAAGCCAGCCGTTGGATACTGCCGCCTGGCAGAACTGTTCCATAGTGGCGGCCGAATCGGCTCCAAGGCCCTCGCGTGCATAAAGCCATATGCCCTCGAGTCCAAGTGAGTTGGCTGCCTTAAATAGCTCCTGGTACTCATCGCCCCTTCCATCCATCCAGCTCATGGAGAATTTTGCTCCGAACTTTGAACGCATATCTCCCCAGCTGTCTGTCTGCTGGCTTTTACCCTGGGTCCATGGGGCTTCATAGTCATCGCCGTAGCCAATGTTTACATGGCAGAACGGAAACAGTATTGTGTTCCAGTTTACGTATGAAGTATACATTATATTGTCTGCGCAGTCAGCCGCAAGCCTCAGGTGGCTGCACCTTTTATAGCCGCCTATAACAAACCTGGAGCCGGGACGCACACTGTGCACGTAATCCCTTCTTGTTGCCAGTTCCTCCGGAGTATAAATATGGTCCCCTACAGTCGCATGCCCGCTGCAGTCATGTTCCACCGGCTCATCCTGGTAGTAGTAGCCTGCGGGCAGCTCTTTTACGGCGTCAAGATAAGTAGTACCCCACGTCATGATTACAATGTTCTTTGGTTCAAAGCCGGCATCAATTGCTCTTTGGTAGGGACTATCCTGGCTGTAGTGGATCTGGATTATTCCGGCACCGGAAAAGCCGTATTTCTTTCTGTAAGCGCTATAGCTTTCTTCTGTACAGGTTATATCGGTAGGACATATTACAATTAGTTTACCTTCAACGGGTTCATAGTGCCAAGTTGAGGCAACACACGTACCGGCGCCATCACTATTCTGCTGAAGTTTTTGGGCCTGCGCATTTATCCGCGCAGGAAATATTATGTTAAGCGTTAAAAGGAACAGTATTAGTATGCGTCTCAAGAAAGTACCCCTCATCGATGTTGCTCTCTGTAAATAATAACTTCGTATCTGAGTTTTAGAAAGATTATCGGAAAAATAAACGCTTAAGTTTAACCGCTTTGAGGGCAAGTCCCGCTTAAGGGACTGAAAGTTTACACCGTGTGAGACAAATTGAAAAGCAGGCGGAAGTCTGAATCCGCCTGCTTTATTTACCGGACATAATTAACTACATAACAAGTAAGCAGAACGCTAACGGGACTATAGACTTTTTATGTAGTTAATTATTTCTTCTCTTGATTGACCTGTTCTTTTCTGTATTCTGCCGATAAGTTCATCATCTTTTCCGTCTTCATATCTCAGGTCATCATCCGTAAGGTTTCCGTATTTCTGTTTCAGCCTGCCTTTAATAATATTCCAGTTGCCTTTTAATTCAAGCCTATCCATATACCTCTCCCTTTCTGATTGTTATTACACAAAATCAAATTACTTATTCACGCGCTCAGAATGCCTGATACCGGAAGATATTCTGGACTGTACATCCTTCCACCACTGTTTCTTAACCTTTTCATATTTAGGTTTCTGGTTGTCATTCAGTACATCCACAATCTTATCGTCAGCCGACTTTATAGCGCTTTGCATCTCATTTGAAAAGTTGCTTCTGTTTCTGCTGCTGCCGACATTTTCATTGTCCCTGTCTCTGCGGCTTTTTACGCTGCCCGTATTATCAGCCACATTATTTCTGTTTTGATCCATTCTGTCTTTCTGGGCGTCGGCAATGTTCTTCTGATAATCTATCAGTACGTCCTCAATATCAGCCGCCTTCTCGAGTGAGAGGTCCAGCTTCCTCATCAGATCGACCGACATGTCTTTGGCAAACTGCTCGAACTGAGGATTATCCTTATCCTCGCCTCCGGCATTATTATCAGTTCTGTCAGATCTGCCGCTGCCAATAACGTCATTTTTATCTGTACCTCTTCTTGTCTTCTTTCCCTTGGCAACGTCTTTACTGGTGCGGGCCTGATCTTCATTGGCTGCAAAGCTTTGAGAATAAACCTTATCCTTTATCTTTGACCACCAATCCTTTTTAACCTTCATGTATGCCGGAATTTCCTTATCCGTAATTATCTTTTCTATCTTATCGTTCGCGGATACATCGGCATCCCTGAATTTGTTATCCGACTTATCACTGCTGCCTACATTTTCACCCTTATCACCTTTCTGCTTGTCGTACACATCTTTCTGAAGGTCCACGAGAACGTTACTTACCTTATCTGACTGGTCCTTGGATAGATTTATTCTTCTTGAAAGCTTTAGGGTGAGATCCTTTGCAGTATTCTGGAATTGATTATCCTGATTGCTGCCGGATTTATTATCTTTGTCTTTATTTTTATATTCCTGCGCCGGCAGCTGAGAACTCTGAGACGATAAGAATAAAACAGCCAGAACGAAAACGAACATTTTTGCTAACTTTTCCATATAGCTCATAACCATCTCCCATTCTAACCTATTTTACTTAACCTTGCTATTACTTAACTTACCATATTACACCGAAACTTTAAAAAGTATATTCCTTAAATAGTACTTCTGCCGCGGAACAAGCTAATAAGAGCCAGTACAATTGCTATTACCAGCAGTACATGAATGAAGCCGCCGAGTGTGTAAGATGAAACCATACCAAGCAGCCATAGAACGATCAATATTGCAAAAATAGTCCAGAGCATAGTACCCTCCTTTTTATTTTAATTGAGTTCATATAAAACATAACATATTGGTTATATAAGAGGAATAAGGAATTTTCTGATATTAATGTCAGATAATCCGCTAACTGATTGTAGGATAATAACTTACATTTTTTAAAACAAAAAAAAGGCAGGCGGGAAAAGATCCCCATCTGCCTTTTTCGTTAAAAATTACCGGTTTTTCAGAGGCTCAGAATGTCGTTATAAATTGCAAAGGCCATAAATATGAGCAGAATTACAAATCCCACGTTCTGGATTGCCAGCTTTACTTTTACGGGAATTTCCCTTCGCATAACTCCTTCAATCAGGATTATTACAAAGTGGCCCCCGTCCAGCACAGGGAAGGGAAGTATATTTAATATTGCAAGACTGAGGCTGAGCATTCCAAGGAAGTAAATAAAAGGAATAAGGCCTGTATCGGCAGATTTAGCCGCAAACTGCGCAATCTTTACCGGTCCGCCGAATGCCGAGGAGAACTCAACTTTTCCTCTTATTACGTTGCTGAACATGGTGAAAGTCATAGAAGTAATGCGCCCTATGTCAGTCACTCCCGTCCACATTGCCTCACCCAGGCTCATTGCTCTGGATTCAATAGGGCCTGTAAACTGGTCATTCAGCATAACGCCTATCTTGCCGTCTTTAGAAGGTGTAACAGAAAGCTGAACTGTATCCTGGTTTCTTAAGACCTTGACAGGGATTGTTTTTTCCTTACTTTCCGAGATAATATAAGTCGTCTGTGCGTGGCTTTCGATCGGTTCATTATTCATCGAAATGAAAACGTCACCTTTTTTAATCCCGGCTTTTTGAGCAGGGAGCCCCTTAATGACGCTGTCAATTGAAACCTTAAAGCCGTCGGGAAGAAGCGGTCTTCCTTTACTTACATCCTGCGAGAAAGTTTTGCGCGGAACGTTAAGAGTAACCTCTTTGCCATGCCTGTCCACCTTGATAGTCAGGTCGCGCACAATATTATCTATATAAATTTTTGTCTCGGCGTCTTCCCAGTAAGTAACGGTTTTGCCGTCAACCGAGAGTATTTTGTCCTTATTTTCAAATCCGGCCTTGTCTGCAGGGCTTCCCGGTGCAACGTAGCCAATGGTAGTTGTCTTTGCCAGCTGCTTTTCCTGGAAGTAATTAATGCCGGCAAATACAAAGTATGCAAGCAGGAGGTTCATCAGCACGCCTGCGGTAATAACAAAAACCTTCTGGTGAGTAGGCCTGCTGCGGAACTCGTAAGGCTCGGGCTTTTTATCGGCAAACTTCACGTCAAAGCTTTCATCTACCATGCCTGCAATTTTAACATAACCGCCGAAAGGTAAAAGGCACACCCTGTAGTCTGTATTTCCCTGTCCGTCGAAGTCATCCGGCAGGTCGCCGAAGGAAAAGCCGTTCAGTTTATTCCATCCGAAGAGGCGTTTACCGAAGCCGATGGCAAAAACGTCAACCCTCATCTTGGATATTTTAGCCGCTATGAAATGCCCGAACTCGTGCACGAACACCAGTATAGCGATTGTAATTAAAAAATAAATTATATAATTCATACTAAGAGTTATTCTCCTTTTCGGTTAAAATAAGTTCAGGGCGTACTGCCTGGTCTTCCTGTCGCATTCAAATATCACATCCATATCCGGTGCACGGTGATTTTCAATTGAGTTCAGGGATTTTTCAATTACACGCGGAATCTCAAGGAATCTGATCTTCCCTTCAAGAAATTTCCCCACAGCAACTTCATTTGCAGCGTTCATAATGCATGGCGCCGTACCACCCGTATCCATTACGTCATAAGCAAGCCTGAGGCATTCAAATTTCCGGATATCAGGTTCCAGAAATGTGAGCGCCTTGATAGCAGGGAGCTTTGTTTTTTCATTTGTACTTACGAGCCTTTCAGGATAGCACAGTGCATACTGAATAGGCAGTTTCATATCCGGAAGCCCCATCTGAGCCTTGATGGAACCATCAACAAATTCAACCATTGAATGAACAATGGACTGCGGGTGGACTACCACCTCAATTTTTTCTTTGGGAACGGAGAAAAGCCACTTGGCTTCAATTACCTCGAGCCCCTTATTCATCATAGAGGCGGAATCGATTGTAACTTTGCTGCCCATCTTCCAGTTCGGATGATTCAAAGCTTCGCTTACCGTTACATTCTTCAGGCTTTCGGCACTCCTGTTAAGGAAAGGTCCCCCGGAGGCTGTAAGTATGAGCTTTTCAACCTCTTCGTGTTTTTCACCCACAAGGCACTGAAATATTGCGCTGTGCTCGCTGTCTACGGGTAAAAGCTCGGCATTGTACTCTCTGCACAGGCGTGTTATGAGCTCGCCTGCAACAACAAGGGTTTCCTTATTTGCCAGTGCAATTCTTTTCGAACGCTTTATCCCTTCAATTGTCGGAGCCAGACCCGCAAAACCCACCAGAGCGCTGACAAGTATGTCATAGTTTCCCTGGCTTGTTGCCTTAAGCAGGCCCTCATCGCCCGAGAGGATTTCAGTACGTGAAGTTATCCTTTTACTGAGTTCCTTTGCCGCTTTAGTGTCCCTGACAACCACAACAGAGGGGTGAAATTCTTTGATTTGCTGTTCCAGTAAGTCTATATTGGTGTTTACGGTCAGGCCTTCAATCTTAAATCTATCCGGATAGGCTCTGACCACATTCAGGGTATTAACCCCAATTGACCCGGTAGACCCCAAAATTAAAATATTCTTCATTTCAGCCAAATATTAAACACCAAAAGTTAAAAAAGTAACCGTTGCAAAGCAACGTAAAAGAACAGCAATCAGGTTCCATCAGTAAATAAATCTGTGAGTAACAGCCAAAAGAAAGTTTATTAATACTAAAACGTTAATTATGGTAATAATTGTTTCCAAACGCCCCAGATTCCCGTAAACTTCTTCACCTAAGGAAGTCCGGCCTTCCGTGTCCGCTCCAAGTGCAAGCCTGACCTTTTTAGCCTTCGGAATAAGGAGTGCAAATACGAGCACGATAAGTATAACCATTATAACCTGCTTTGTTACAAGCCAGTGGTTTATAGAAAAATTAAAAAACTGGTAATAAGGAAGAATTGAGGTCAGAATAACCCCCGTAATTACAATACCCGTCATGCCGATTATGCCCGTGATATTAACCAAATGCAGATAAACGGAAATAAGTTTCTTTTCCGGGGCGAGCCCCCTGGATCTTTTAATATTTTTCCTTAAGACCAGGTCGGCCGGCACAAGTCCCAGCCATACGACGGCTGAGAGTATATGTATTACGGTCAGAATTGCCTGCAGCAGCATTATTTACCCTCTTTAATATATTTTATGAATAAACTGAAAGAATTGGACATGGAATTGCCCTTTCTTTGCCCGTATTAACAGAATATATGAAAAATCTCAAAACAGTTAAAATTTAATTTATTTAAAAGCAAAAAAGGCGGAGACATTTTCTCCGCCTTTAAAACCTGAACTCCTGGACTCCGGGAATATCATACCGCAGCAGCTTTCCTGCGCTTTGAAGACTTATTATCCTCGGCAACAGAAAGTTTAACGTGCAAGGCACTGCAGACCTTCAGCAGCGTCATAATGTTTGAAATTATTCCGCTTTCAAGTTTGGAAACCTGCTGCTGAGTCAGCTTGGCCTGCCTGGCTAATTGGGATTAGGTTAGTCCTTTCTTCTCCCTGATCTTAGCAATCTTAACTGCTATGTCCTGAAGGAGTTTTTCTTCATATATGACGTAAGGTCAAGAAGGGGCCGTTTTTATCAGGAAGAATCCGCACGTGACTTACACCTTTAAGAATAAACGCTCTGCCGGGCCCACAAACAAAAGGCAGAGGCCCATTATTGAGCCCCTGCCTTATTTGCTATCTTATCAGATCATTACTTGAGAAGAATAATCTTTGAAGTAGTCACATTGTTCCCTGATTTCAAGAAGTAGTAGTAAATGCCGCTTGAGTAGCTTGTGGCATTCCATTCAAATGTATACTTCCCTTTTGCAAGATAGTCTGAAACGAGTGTCTTTACCTCCTGCCCCAGGGAGTTATAGATCTTAAGCTCCGTAAAGCCGTCAGAAGGAATAGAGAAGTTGAACCTGGTTGAGGGGTTAAATGGATTTGGGTAGTTAGAGCATGTGAAGCCTTCAGAAGTACTGCCCAAAGACTTAAGCCCCGGTTTTTCAACTTCAACGCCCGGCATTTCAGATATCTGACCCATGGCCATTTTACCCAATGGGTGATTGGGATACTTTGCCGTTATGGAAGAAAATGCCCTGTATGCCTCTGTGTTATTATTGAGATAGAACCTGTTTATGATTCCTTTCTCATAGAGCATTTCACATGTGAGGTCACGATCTATGTCTTTAGCCTTCAGCACTTCGTCACACTGGGCAAATGCCCCGGCAAAGTCATTCTTTCCAATCAGGCCTGGAATTAAGTATTTCTTAATGTATGGGGAATAAGGCTGAATCCCGCTCATACCAAGGAGTTCACTCAGATAAGAGGAGAGGCTTTCTTCTTCCCCTAAGTACCTGAGGCAGTTGGCGGTGAGGGAAAGTGAGTTTTTCAGTTTTGAGAGCTCATTAAAGCTTTTCTTTAATTCACCTTTTGATTTTTCTGCAATACTCAGGTATTCAGACTTATATTTCTCTATCCTGCCTTTATGATCCAAAGTAGTGTCCTGACTTGTCCTGTGTATTAGATCCGGATACATCCTGTCCAGATCCCCTGCAGGAGTTCCTTTTACTTCAGTCTGGTTGTTCAGGCTCAAAGAGGCAGTATTTGACTTAGCCAGGCCTGAGGGTGAAGAGCATGCAAGTGCAGATGGAGGGTCCGGTATGATGCAGTTTCCGTATACGCTTATGGGGTTTATCCTGCTATAGGTATTATGAAGCAGGTATGCGTAGCTTCCTCCTTCTGCATCCACGTCAAGCTCGTTATTGCAGAAGTAGTCCTCAGTCACATTATAGCTTGAGGTGCCTGAAAGGTAAATTCCCACCATCTGGTTTTCTATGCGGGAGGAACTGCATACGTTTCCGGTGCTGTTATAGATATTCAGGCCGAAATCGGCTCCATTTCCATTAGTAGCCGTAAGATGATATACGTTATTATTTGACGAATTTTCGATATGCATTACAGTACTCCAGAATCCGGAACTGACATCCTGTACCAATGAATTTGTGCCGCCATTGACATAGATACTTCCACTAGGCAGATATATCCCGTATAAATTGCAGTATGACGTGTTATTCAGGTATACAGTGCCGTTTATTGTTGCACCGTAGCCTGAGATTGTGACGTTACTTTTTCCAGTGAGGGAAAAGTTTTCATTGTAGGCTCTTTTTTGCAATTCGACTGTCTGTCCATAACCAGAGTAGTCTACAGCAGATTGTATCTTCGGGAAAAGGCCTTTCAAGATTCCGTTCTGTTTGAGGTATGCACAGTCTACCTCAAAACCGTTTTCAGTGGCCAGTGTCCCCCCGGAAGAAGCAATGTAATAGTCATTAAAATTTAATTTTGTCCTTGCTTTGATTGTAAGTGAATTTCCTGACGGGATTATTATATTACCGGAAAGATTACAATAATCCCATTCATTCGCGTTGAACGGATAATTCATAATATTATATATTGAAGGAATATAAGACGGATATATTTTCGGTAAACAGCTTTCGTTAACCGAAGCTGTTGCATTACATATAGCATCGATTCCGCATGTTCCATAGGCTATACGGAAATATCCTCCCCAGCCCCAGTTATCTCCCCAGCTGTTTTTGCATATCCAACATTCATTATTATCATCATAACCAACGATAACGACTGCATGTGAGCCAAGATAAGTAGTATCATATTTGCCATCATAAATTGCATAGTCGCTATTATATAAGTAACGGAATTTGTAATACACAAACATCCCAGCTAAAACAGGACTATATTGAAGTGAATTTTTTATTGCTTCTATAGATGCAGTGTTTTCCGAATAAGAAACTGCCCCAGCATATAAATTTGACATTGGATTTCCTGGTATTATGACATCAACTCTATTCTTTGATAAATAATCAAGCCCGCATGCCGGGTTTCTAGAACCAAAGCAACCACCACAGGAAGAGTTATTTGTGATTGTTGTTTCGTTTAAATTAATCTTGTCATTTCTTCCTATATATTGATGCAGCAACCCTTCCACTACCCCTGTTGCGGCATGCGCCCAGCAATTGTTACATTCCTGTTCTTCAACGTCTGACATTAAAGAACGCCAATCGGGTATAGCCTGTGTCTTCTGAAGAAGACCTAATTTCTTTTTCTTCTTGTACTCTTGATACATGCTATCCTGTCGCGCTAATATGCCTTTAACTGCAGCCCTGTCAATTATCAACCCGCATCGGTATTTGTCAATAAAAATGAGACAAATTTTTATAAATATTTAAGCAACA
>JAAXKN010000014.1 GCA_025612375.1 Ignavibacteria bacterium | reverse complement strand
CACCCTGGGGAACACTTTTGACCCAGAGGTGGGGAATACTTTTGGCCCTCGACATACTTTGAAGAATTATTATCAGATGGATTACCTGGAACAAACTTAAGATTGCTTGATCATGGTGTTATGGGAGGATTAGTACTATTACATTTTTCGACTTTTTACATGATTTATCATTTCATTTTAGAGGATATATATTCGAAAAATCCAGATCCCATTATAGAGAAATTCATTGGAGAACCAAATGGAGATTGTCGAAATAATTATTGTATTCAATGGTGGTGGGAAGGAATATTATGGGGTACCGCAGCTACAGCTTTTCACAATTATTTCCAAGCTAAAATTCCAAAAATCAAACGGTTAAATATTAACGAGGACCCAATAACATATCTTGGTATATTAGTTGATATTTTACAAGAATGGGATCGCTATTCGGTTTTTTCGAACCCATTTAATTCAGACTCAAATACACTTCAAGGTATTGACGTTGAACTAGAGCGAGTAAACGGAATGATTCGGATCAATTATCATAACGAAAAAATATCTCGGGAGATAAGAAAAGCCTTAAATAAATCTTTAATTGGGTGGAACAATATTGTTGAAGTATGTTAGTTAAAGAAATAGAATCCAAGCTGAAGTAAACTTTATTCAGACTCGTTATTTACAAAATTTACTTCCAAATATCCCTCACATAGCTGTGTAGTAGCATCAATGATATAATCTCGAAAAGGAAATTCTCCTTTTCCAACTCGAACCACCCAAATATACTTAGGTAATTCTGCGAAAAGTATAGATTCTATTTTGGAAATTCCAATAATAGGCACTAAATCATCAATAAGGCTTTTTTTATATAAGCTGGAATTTATCAAATAAGGTTTTATTATTAAATAAGGATCCTCTTTCCTACAAGCATCTTCTATATCTTCTATTACTTGAGTATACAAAGATGTAAAGCTTAGCCTTATCTTATGATATAATGGTATTATAAAGCCTTGAAGTTTTACTTTTTTACATCCCCTTTCAGTAATCCATTCGTTTGTCCAATCTAGAAAATTTCCTTCTGAAAACTCCACACAACTATAAGGTCCGATTTGATCATCGTGAACATAGAGTTTGGTTATTGCATCATTTTTTTTATCATAGCAATAACCAGTAATAGCGACAGCATGACCTTCAGGCTCTTCTTTGCCTTCTTCATATATGTATAAGGTTGCAATTAATGGATATCCTTGGGATAAATAACCGATTAGAAGGTATTGAATTTTCTTATCATTTAGTTGCTTAACGTTATAATTCATAACCTCATAGCCAAGTTTATAAAAAACATCAACTATTTGATATGTGCTTAATCCAACGTTTGGGAATTTAGGGGAGACTGCCAATCCATTAAAATTATTATAAGCTAAAATAGTTACTTCGGATGGAGTATTTGATACAGAAACTCCAAATATTACTTCTAATGCTTGTAATGCAGTCCATATTGCCATAGTTGCACATGCTGCAACTGCGCTATCCTGCTCTTGAAATGGCAATGAATTGATAGTTAAAGTTATTCCATTTAAGTGTACAGTATTAACTTTTGTAACTTCCAAACATCTATCATGCTTGCGCTTCGTCTTATCAGGATACCTTTTTAATACTGTTCTTCCAATCCTGCCACTTGTAATTGGCTTTTGAATTACATATCCAACATATTTGTCATTTATTAATTTGTTTAATCGGTTTCTTTTATTTTTACTAGTATCCCCCGAATAAAACTGCGAGAATAAATCATTCAATTCATCCGTAGTCGCATAAAAAAAATGATGTCTTTTTACTTTTTTTTCTATATTCTCATGACAACGAACATAGTAATTTGCGAAATCAATTAAATAATCTTTATCGGTGTAACTGGGTTCAGTAATAACTACTATATCACTTTCCTCTCTATCGGGATGAGTTTCAATATAGTGTTGAATGCTGATATAAGCCCAAGAGTGTTCTTGAAATGGTTCCCAAAAATCCGATGAGTATTTGGAAATAGTGAAATGATGAGACATCTTACTAATAACAATCTTACTAGATTGTCATTCTTCTATTTAAATCTTCATATGAAAGATTATTTACTCTTCTAATCTCTTTGAGTGCGGCTTCTCTTGTCTGTCGGAGTGTAATTCTATTAAATCCCTTATTTAAAGCTTCACTTAATTTTGCAGAATACGCTTTGTTGTAAGGAGAATTTTTCTTTGTCATTACTTGCCTCTATATAGATGAAAACATTTTTACAATTATTTTATCATTTAACTGAAACAATAAAAAATAACTATAAATTAAAGATCATCAGTATTGTACCGTTACGGCACAATTAAATCGCAGGTTTTTATTTTGAGGACCTAATTTAAATAAAAGGAATGAAATTGTCAAATTATTTTAAATTAAAATTATACCGTATTATGTATTTCCAATCACCCAAATATCATTATTTTAAGCAATAAAAATCAATAAGGACAAAGTTAATATTCATTATGGCTTCTTTTTTCAAAGATAATATTATTTTAATCAAAATCTAGACGATTCTATATCTTTTTAAAAACATCCATATTTAATGATTAGCGACACATTACAAACGCACGACAGGTGATTTCCATCACAATTATTCCATGAAAGGCTTACTGTTTGTGACTTCTTTAACAATAATACTACTATTTTTATCAAAGTGTTTTCTTTTAATAATCTGTTGAATTAGAATCGATTATTATTCCTTTTTAGAATATGTTTTTACTTTGGATCTTAGCCCCTATTTTGTTTAAATCTTTCTCTATTATGATATCTTAAAAACTCTTGATCGGGTAAAAACCTCCAGGGCAGCTTAATTTCTTTATCATGATATTTCACAAAGTATTCGTTAATTGGCGGGTTGTCTGCCTGATCTAGAAGAACTGATGATATTTTTATTTTGTAATCGGGAGTTATTGTCATAAGGCCATCTTCAAAAGCTTTATCGTGCAAGGCATTTATTGCAATTCCGTTCTGAGGGTTCATCCTGTTCTTTTCATCCAGGTACCAGGGACGGATATGTCCTGCCACTAACAGATTTGGCTGCTGGATGCCGGTGATACAGCAGGTATTATTGTATGAGGCAAGTATAAGTTTCCTGAAGAAGGACTGGTTTACACGGGTCTTTACAATACGCTCTCTTTCTTTCCCCTCTTTGGGAAGGTCCTCTTCATCAATATCATTTTCTTTTTCAACTGTTGAATGCTCTATATCCGCTTTCAATTTTTCGCTTTCAAAGGCATAGTCATCCAGATTATTATAAAATTCATTCCAAATCTCTCTATCGAGCTTACTAGCATTGCTTGCCCCTCGTATGCCTCTGGCCTTTTGCGCTGGATCGAGACTTGCAAAATTGACGAGTTTATAAGATACTGAGCCAGGAGTTCTTTTGATAGAATGGGATAGTTTAATGATCTCGGGATTTCTGCTGTGGATCTTACCGAAATCTATTTTGCTGTAGAGATTTAGCGCAAGTATAAGTTCTTCGCGCGTCCAGAGCCTTTGACCTTCTTTCATGTGTGTGCGGCAATAGTTTGAATAATTTGATGAGGAAGTTAGAGGGATTTTGAATAATAGTCAATATTTTGAAACTAGAATTCTATTTCCATTTGGGATACATTAAATTCCTGTGAGATTGTGAATGAATTGCGGGAGGGTCAAGGGATTTACATCACACCCCTTCAGGGCTGTGTGGGTGGGGGTGGGATGGTTTTGCTATAGACAGAGCGCCCTTCGGGGCTTGATGATTGCGTTGTTCTGCAAATATGAAACCCCTACAAATATAAAACCGCTACGCGGTTTGGGAATTGGGGGTTATACGTTTTCTACAAATAGGGAGCCGCTACGCGGTTTGGATGTATGGACATTTATAATTAATCAGGTTGTAATATTCATTATTCCCGGATGGAAGAAAATCCGTCCGCCGCGGCGGACGAGGGATGTCAGGAAATGGTTCCTGACATCACTAGAATCATTAAAAACTTAAGCCGATGTGGAACATGGCGATGTTGTTGTTGTACGTCAGGGCGCTTTCGTTGGAGCGGTTCATTACTCGCATGAATTCTATGCCGGCTTCTATATTGCTTATTAAGGGCACGTCTGTGAATTCTTTGTTAAGGGCAAACCAGAATTCTGTTCTTGTGTCTTTTCTCTTGCTTACGGTGCCCGTCTGGGCAAGGTTTTCACTGTAATTCCTGTACGACTGCTCGGCACTCAGCTTTATTGACGATGACCAGGGAAGCTTTATTGTCCACTCGCTTCCAAACTCGTTTGATTCAAAGCTGTAAGGATCATCCCACAAATCTTCGTCATCAGAATATATGAAC
Organism: Ignavibacteria bacterium; assembly: GCA_025612375.1. Lineage (NCBI taxonomy): Bacteria > Pseudomonadati > Ignavibacteriota > Ignavibacteria > Ignavibacteria bacterium. The sequence continues at coordinate 92,589 of JAAXKN010000014.1, read as the reverse complement.
TCCGAAAGGCTTATGGCACTATTACGGTCAAGATTCCTGCGCCACATATAATGTATGTTCATTCCGACGCCTTCAAATACCGACTGCGATATTTTGGGCATTATCCTTAGCTGCGTGATGTTCGTTGTTACATAGTCGGTCTTCTGAATTACCCTTTTTCCTCCCATCATCGGCCCGTTACGATCAATTGTTATAAGGGTCTGATCGGTTACCGAATACGCTTTGTTCCCCAGCTGCATCTCCAGGAATAATGACGTTTTTGTCTCAAGAAACAATGAGAGTCTTGCAAATCCTGAATTCACTGTGTAGCTCAGGTCGTAAAGCGAGGGGTAGCTTTTTCCGCTTAAACCGTATCCCGCTGAAAAGAGCATGTTGTCTGAAAGGAAATATTTCCCGTTTGCAAAGACGGAATAGCTGTCGTAGCTGTAAAGCCCGCCGCCTGAATTGTTAGACGCCTTCATGTATGAAGCGCCCATGAAGATATTCTCATCTTCTGTCGAGTCGACGCCGAGCCTGAATGCGTAATTGAGCTCACCGGAGTTGTAGTAGTAGCTTCTGTCGGATAGGTTCTTAAATCTGCTGTAGCCGAATGAATAGCCTAAGTAGAATTCGCTTTGGAACGGTTTGAATGTAAGCGAAGGCTGCACAAAATTTACAAATTCCTCCTGTCCGCTGCTTGTGCGGAAGGGGTTATCTGTGTAAAGGAGCGAATAACCCACTTCTCCCGAAACCTGGGCTGCCAGTTTAACAGAAAAGACAATATTTAACAGCAGAAGTAAAGAGGCAAACTTTGCGCTTGTTTTCATTTACCTCCCCCGTGCCTCCCGAGTCCGCCTTTTCTGCCTTTGCCCTGCCAGCCCATGCCCTGGGCGCGGTTGTCGTTAATGCCGTCGCCGTCCTTATCCACAAAATTATCCATTCCCTTTCCTTTTCCCTTCTCCATTCCGGCTCTCATACGCGCGCGGCGGCCGGGCATGTTGTCGTCCACACCGTCACCATTCTCATCAATAAACTTATGCTTCAGGTCCTTAAGTTTCCCCGTTGGCTGCTGCTGCTGCCCGGCGGGTTCATCCGTCACGGATTTTTTATCATCCATCTGCACGGACTTCTCCTGCGGATCTTTCTTCTGCTCAGTCTTCTCCTGCGCCCGGAAAGGTACTGAAGATATAATTATAAAAAGGGAGATATAAAAAAGCTTTTTCATACTATTTACAATTCAAATCAAGTGCCAGTTAAGTTTTATTCTGTTTTCTAAATATCGCTATAATATTTCGACAATTCTGCCGAATCATCCGGCAGAAATGCCGTTCTGCATCTTCATCAGCTTGTAGCGCAGGTTGCGTTCCGATATATTCAAGAGGCGGGCAGCTTTGGACTGGTTGCCCCCTGTTTCCTTAAGCGCCATTTCAATTATCTCTTTTTCCAGAGCTTCCGTCTGCTCGTTTAAGTCACCCACATGTGGCGCAAATGCTCCTCCCGGCTGCTTTTCAGTCACTGCAGGCTTCATTGTTACCGGAAGGTCGTATGTTGTAATTACCTCGCCGCGCGACAAGACGCAGGCCCTTTGAATTATATTTTCAAGCTCGCGCACGTTGCCGGGGTAATCGTACTTAAGCATAAGGTCCATAGCCTCGTTCGAGACCTGCTTTACCTGCGGGCAGAATTTCCTTATGAAATGATCTGCAAGCAGGGGGATATCGGCCCTTCTTTCCCTTAAAGGCGGGATCTGGATTGATACCACGTTGATCCTGTAGTAGAAATCCTCCCTGAATTTCTTTTCTCTTATCAGCTCCTCAAGGCCGCGGTTTGTAGCCGTAATTATGCGCGCCCGCGTCTTCTGCACCTGGTTAGACCCAAGGCGCGAGAACTCACCGCTCTGCAGCACGCGCAGAAGCTTCACCTGCGTAAGAAGCGGTATATCGCCCACTTCATCAATAAATATTGTGCCTTCCATTGCCTCTTCGAAGCGCCCGATCCTTCTTTGGTCGGCTCCCGTAAAGGCGCCTTTTTCGTAGCCGAACATCTCGCTTTCAAGGAGCGTCTCGGGAAGGGCCGCGCAGTTAACGACAACAAAAGGCTCATCTTTTCTATCGGATGCGTAGTGAATAGCCTTTGCAAAGAGTTCTTTACCCGTGCCGCTTTCGCCTCTTATAAGTACGGGGGCGCTGCTTTTAGCCACGCGGCCCGCAATATTCAAGGATTCCTCGAGCTCCCTGCTCTGGCTTATTATGCTTTCGAACCTGAAGCGGCCGGCCAGTTCCTCCTTAAGCTTTTTGTTCTCGCCTATAAGCTGTTTCTGCATGAGAGACCGCCCGATAAGAATATCCAGCTCATCCAGGTTTACGGGCTTCTGGAGGTAGTAGAATGCTCCTTCCTTCATCGCCTCGACGGCAGTTTCGATGGTGCCGTAGGCGGTCATAAGTATAACCACAATTTCGGGGTTAATTTTTTTCAGGGCGGTTAAGACCTCCTGCCCCGTCATATCGGGCATGCGGTAATCCGTAAGCACAAGGTCTATGGTCTTTTCCTTTACGGTCTCGATGCCTTCTTTTCCATTGGCTGCAAGAGTGACCTCAAAGCCTCTTTTCCTGAAATATCCGCCGAGTGATTCCCTCTGCGGCTTTTCGTCGTCAATTATTAAGATTGTCCTGTTCATAAAGCGGTATTTCTATTAAAAATGTTGTTCCTTTATCCTGTTGTGATTCAACCCTTACCTGCCCCCTGTGCCCGGTAATGATCTGGTTTACAATGGCAAGACCGAGACCCGTGCCTTCGGGCTTGGTGGTGAAGTAGAGGTTGAAAATTTTATTTAAGTCCTCTTCCTTAATTCCGCAGCCGTTATCCTTAATGCTGATAATAAGATGCCCGTTTAGGGCGTGCGATTCCACGGTAATTTCGCCCGGGCGCCCTAAGGAAGATCCCGCGGCGTCGGAGGCGTTCTGAAGGAGGTTTATGAGCGCCTGCTTCATCTGGTCGGGGTCTATATCGGCCTCAAAGCTTTCGCCATTGCACACAAGTTTAACGTTATCCTTCATTGCGGCGCCCTGAAAGGAAGTGCAGAGGGCGTCAATATATTCCTTCATTTCCGTGCGGCGCAGGCGGAGCTTCGGGGGGCGTGCAAACTTAAGGAACTGGTTTATAATTTCCGTTACGCGGCGTATCTCCTCTTTCATGTCTTTTATGAGGGCGTAGTACTCGCCTTCGTCTTCTTCAGGCACAAATTCCTTTTCAAAGCGCTGTGCGGTGATGCTGATTAAGTTAAGTGGGTTTTTAATTTCGTGCGCCACACTGCCGGCAAGTTCGCCCATTGCGCTAAGCTTCTCGCGGCGTTTCTGGCTGGCCTCCAGGCTGCGCTGCATTGTAAGGTCCCTTACAACGGCAATAACCGAATCTATTCCGCCCGTGGGGTTATAAATAATGGATGTGCTGCCTGCAATTATCATCTGCTCATCTGTCAGCGTTTCGGCGGTGTGCTCGTAATAGTCAACGGGAGTGCCGGCCGCAAGTGTTTGTGTTATAAGGCTTTCGGGCGATTTCATAATCAGGCTGCAGTCCTTACCCGTAACTTCAGAAGCTTTAAGCGAGAATATTTTTTCAGCGGCCTTATTAAATATAATTATGCGTCCCATGGAGTCGGTTACAATAACGCCGTCGGACATGCTTTCGAGGATTTTGCCCGTATGCGTCTGCACCTTTGTGTACTCGTTTTTAAGGAGCGAGTAGCTCTGCTGGTTTACGAGGAGCGTTATTACAACAATTCCGACCAATAGGAGCAGAAGCGAGATAAGGACGCTTCTGAGTATCATGCGGTCTATCATGCGGTTAATAGAGTCGAGCGAGAAGCCTATTCTTATAACGCCCGCAATTTCGCCCTGCATCATAAAAGGCTTTACGGCTTCAAAGACCTCATGGCCGTTAAAGGGCATTTTTCTGGTGGATATGATTTTCTCGTTTATTGTTTTCTTCAGGAACCGGTCGGATGCAATTGTGCTAAGCCGTTCCACGCCGCGGCTGGCTGTAATAATGCCCGTGGAGTCCTGTATTACTATATATTCAATTTCGCGTTCGTCGGCTATTCTCTGGAAAAGCTGTCCGATTCCGATCTTCTTCCTGAATTCCAGGAAGTACTTTGAATCGATGGATAGAACGATAAGGCCTTTATTGCCGGGTCTTTTATGCACTGCAAGGAGGTGCTGTGTGCCGGAGCTATCGGCCGGGCCTGAGGAAGTAAAGTAGTCGTATCTGCCGGCAAATATGGAATCAATTTCACCGGGGAAATTCCGGAAGATATCGGGTCCCGGAAAAGGCATATTGCCGCTATAAAGCTCCAGTTTACCGGAGCGGGAGAAAAGGGAGATCTGAGCGATATTGTTAGTTTCGGCTATCCTGCTAAGGCCGCTCCGGCTGAGCGTTTTAGCTTCTTCAAGCCTGTAGATGAGGTAAGCGTTATCGAGGAGCCTGGCGGCAGTAAGGTTTTCCACCTCCATGCTGCTAAGGTAGACGTTCTCGCCCGATTTCTGCACGGCTCTCAGGAGAGTAACGGCCTCGTCGCTTTTAGCTTTATATATATCCTTATAGCTCTGGTAGATATCGAAGGCCGTAACGGCGGCCATTACGAGTACGAGTGTAAGAGTTATAGGGATCAGGTATCCCGGTTTTACTACTAGCTTGAATTTCATTTATTTAAAATTTGTTTGCGTCATTTCCGTTAAGAGCTCCGGAGGAGCGATTTGATTGTAGAAAAACAACATTCAAAAGAATATTCAGAGCTCCGGAGGAGCGACTTGTGAACACGATAATACCCCTTTTACAAGTCGCTCCTCCGGAGCTCTGTTGGAAATTTTGGATCCTCGAATTTTCTACAGACAAGTCATCCCTCCGGGATTCTGTTCAAAAATTGTTCCTTTAACAATTTGTGCCATTTTCGGCAGTTTTGTTCGCACGCTTCGGCACTTTTGACGAACTTTACACGCAATATTGCGATTTTAATTGGTAAAAATCAGCTTATTTCTTTGTGGCATGGCAGTTGAATATCCACTTTCATTGGAACAGGAAAATATAACATAGTTTTTTCAATTCAAACAAAAGGAGAAATAAAGCGATGAATACTCGAAGATTTATTATGATGCTTTTTGTGCTCCTCTTCGGAGCGTTTGCGATTCAGACAATGGCTCAGAAGAAAAGCACAAATACTGTTCAGCACGGTGCGGGATTTGTAGATGCCAACGGCGACGGATATAATGATAATGCTCCCGATCATGACGGAGACGGAATCCCTAACGGGAAGGATGCGGACTATAAAGGCGGGAATATGCGTCACGGACGCGGAATGAGAGGATTTATTGACGTCAATGGCGACGGCATTAACGACCGCGCTCTGGATAGCGACGGCGACGGCATTCCAAACGGGAGGGATGCGGACTTTAAGCGGCCTATGGACGGATCAGGAAGAAAAATGGGCATGGGTAAAGGCATGGGCAGCGGACTTAAAAGCAGCCAGGGTGTTTTTGGAAACGGAGTCTGCGACGGCCTTGGACCTAAAGGGACGCGCAGGGGAAAATAACTTTTTTTAGCGGCCGGCGGTATCCCCGAAGAGCTTCCGGCATTAAATAAATACGCCATTCCCCCCTGAAGGCGTATGGATGAGCCGCCACGATTTATATCCTGGCGGCCTTCCTTTTTATTGACGTTTAAAGATTTCTGCTGATTGTAAAATGGAATGTGGAGCCGCTGCCTTCTTTAGATTCAATCCATATCCTTCCGCCGTGGCGCTCAACTATCTTTTTGCAGACCGAAAGTCCAATGCCCGTTCCGGGGTACTTCTCTTTTTCATGCAGGCGCTGGAAAATTACAAATACGCGATCATTGTATTCGGGACTGATGCCGATGCCGTTGTCTTTTATGCTGAAGTGCCATTCCGTGTCGTTTCTTTCGCAGCAAATCTGAATAAACGGGTCGGCCTCGCTCTTAAATTTAATTGCATTCTGAATCAGGTTCTGGAACAGCTGACGCATCTGTGTGGGGTCTGCGGTTATACGGGGCATTTCCCCGATTTCAATTTCGGCATTGTAGTCCGTTATTGCCACCTGCAGGTCGAGCATCACCTCGGATAGTACGCTGTTCATATCCGTGGGTACAAAAGGCTCCTTAGCCGAAGTAAGGCGTGAATAAGCCAGCAGGTCCTGCACAAGTGCGTGCATTCTTTTTGATCCGTCGGAGAGGAAGAACAGGCACTGCTGGGATCTTGGGTCAAGTTTTCCTTCAAGCTGTCTTTCCAGCATTCTTGTATAGACGGAAATCATTCTTATCGGCTCCTGCAGGTCGTGCGAAGCCACATAGGCAAACTGTTCCAATTCCGAGTTGGAGCGTTCCAGTTCGCGGAGTGTTTTTAGGAGCAGGTCTTCGGTCTGTTTGCGCATTTCAATTTCGGCATTAAGCTTCTGATTTATCACCTGCAGCTCAATATTTTTTTCAAGGAGCGACTCTTCCCTTTTTTCAATTTCAAGTATCTGCACGAGGGTCCTGTCGATCTCGGCAGAGGCGGCATCGGGACTTAAGTATTCCTCGGGTGGGACGTACTTATAATTTCTGCAGACAGTCCCTTTATAAATAACAACCGGGTGTGTATAAAGAATGTGGCGGATCATTTCAGGGCTGAAGCGGTTTTTGTTATACTGGCATATTGCCACTGCATCCAGCTCTTCATAAAGGTGGTTCACATCCGATTCATATTCCATCAGGTGTTCAACTCCCGGGTCGCCGCTGAGCGCCCAGGTCATTTCGCCTGTAATTCTGAAAGCCTTATAGCCTTCCTGTTTTGCCGTGCGTATATTTTTCTTAATGGCTTCAACTACATGTTCCGGTGAGAAACGGCCCTGCTCAAGGTAAGCTTTGGTTTTATTGATAATTGTCAGGGCGCCTTTATCCATGTAGGATTGAAGCTCCGGGATTCCATCTGACAAAAGCCCGGTTATTTCCTCGACCGTATTTTCATCGGCCACATAAAGGCACTTTTCATTATTCTCAAGGCCATACCTGATAAACGGAATAATTACGGCAAGCTGTTCATCGCGGCTTTCATAGATAGAGCATATATGATCGTGTACATTAACATGCTTTACTGCATTTGCAACTTTTTCAAGATAATGGGGTGAATTATAGAACATAGTTTCTCCTTCAATGGCACTTTCCCTCTTTTCGTCATGCCGCCGGAATTCAGACCGGGGTCCCTCAATGCGAAATTTCAATTAAGCTAAAATATTTGAACCGTAAATGCAACTATTTTTTGCTAAAGAAAAAATGGAGAAATATTGGTACATGCCGGAAGTGTTTTATAAGGAGCCTTCGTATCCCGCGATGCTGCGTATCATGCCGTTAAAAATAAAATAGTGCCACGGCAGAAGGGTGTACCAGTAGAGTCTTCCGGCCAGGCCTTTAGGGCGGAATGTGGCGGTCTGATGAAGATAGTAGCCATCTTCTTTCTGCGACAAAGAAAATTCAAGCCAGGCCTCGCCCGGGAGTTTCATTTCAGCATACAAAAGGAGCCTCATCCTGAGGCGGTCGGCAACCAGAACGCGCCAGAAGTCAAGGGTATCGCCCGGATAAAGTTCGGACCTGTTGGTGCGCCCGCGCCTTAAGCCCACGCCGCCTATTGCCTTATCCATAAATCCCCTGATCCCCCAGAGGAAATCCGCATAATACCAGCCCCTGGATCCTCCGATTGCCCAGATATTTTTCATTACCCTTTCGGGATCACGCGTAATTTTAAGTTCCTTTTTATCCGTAAAGCAGCCGTACTGAGGGATGTTGAGGTGGTCGTTAATAAGGAAGCGGTTTGTGCCGTAGTTAAAAGCATCTTTCCAGCTTGAGACAACTGAATCCTGCTCCACCTTACCGAAGGCAAGCCTGACGGCTTCTTTATAAGGCAGGAGATTTATTTTAAGCATCTCTGCCAGGCTGTTAGGCCTTCCGATTACTTCAACCTTCATGCTGTCCACCAGGTTCACGGCCAGGGGATAGGAAACAGAAGTTACAAAATAGAGCCAGTATGATGAAAGCCTGGGGGAAAGAAGCGGGAGTGTAAATATATATCTTTTAAGTCCTCTTATTTCCGCAAGTCCAAGGAGCATTTGCTTATAGGAAAGGACGTCGGGGCCTACAATGTCAAAAGTCTGGTTGTACGTTTCAGCCTTCAGCATTACGCCGGTCAGAAATTCGATAACATTTCTGATTGCAACGGGCTGGCTTTTTGTATTAACCCATCTGGGTGTAACCATAACGGGGAGTTTTTCCACGAGGTCGCGCATAATTTCAAATGAAGCGCTGCCCGAGCCGATGATTATGCCAGCTCTAAGGACAGTAAGGGGTATGCCGGAGGTTTTAAGCACTTCTTCAACGCTGCGTCTTGATAAAAGGTGGCGCGAGAGTTTCTTTTCGTTTGTAATTCCGCTTAAGTAAATTATCTGTTTTGCCTTAGAATTTTGAAGGAACTTAACGAAGTTCTCAGCCGATTGTTTCTCCATCTCCTGGAAGCTGCCTGTTGTTGAGGTCATGGAATGAATGAGGTAGAAAGCGGCGTCAAAATTTTCTGACGCGGCCGCGGCCGTTTCAGGCTTAAGGAAATCTATTTCAATTATCCTCAGCGTGCCCGGTTCAGCGGGAGAGGTCTGGTAGTGGAAGCGGTTTTTATCCCTCACGCAGCAGAAGACCTCATGCCCATCGGCAAGGAGGAAGGGGATGAGCCTTTTCCCAATGTAGCCGTTTGCCCCTGTAAGAAGAATTTTCATTTTACGTTCATGTGTGTTTTCAGATTAATTTACAATAAAAGGGTCATAATGGAAATGCAGGTTTTGGGGAATTGGATAGCAAACCGTGAAATTAAGGGCATTTAGAAAGACGCAGTTATTAAGCACCGGAGGGGTGTTTTGTTTGTAGCCGGGGGTGACCAAATTCACCGAAGGTGAATGCGGGAACCCCCGGGGGAAATGATCCCAAACCCCACCCCCGGAGCCGCGGCAGCCGCGACATATTTCCGTCCCATGATGAATGAATTTTATAAAATTGGGCTATCATTTATGGTTAGGCGGGATTTCCCCAATAGGTTTAACAATTATCCATACATGTCGCCCCTCCCGGGGCTCTTTTGTGTGGGGGGATCCGTTTCCCGGGGGTTCCCTCACCCCTCCGGGGTTTTGTCACCCCCGGCTACAAACAAAGCGCACCTCCGGTGCTTAGTGATTGCGTTATCCCGGATGTTCTATTTTCACATCTGGGACACCACATCATACCCTTAAATGTGTATACACCAAAGACCTTCGGGGGTAGTCAATATAAGAATGTTTAAATAAAAAAAATCCCGCACAGAAGGTATCCGTACGGGATTTGCGCATGGTTTGGTTTTCTTTAATTAATTGTTATATAAGCACAGTAACATGACTCAGCATCCGCCTACAACGCGTTTGGCTTTTGTTGTTGTTACTCCCGTGTTCTTTTTTGCTTCTTCTATAAGCTGAGGAATAATCTTTCTTGCTTTAGTCCTGAAGCGGTAAGTATCCGTTTCCTGTTTTGAATGGGCAACGCTCAGAGTATCGAAAGCAAGTATCTGATTCTTAAAGCTATCGAGGCCTCCTTTGAGCACCTTTATATTTTCGTAGCCGAGCTCCTGTGCGGCAGCGGCCATTTTTCTTGCCGTCAGCTCGTCAGAAGCAGTAAATATATTCATACGGCCTTTTAAGAGTAGGGCTTTTGAAGGCTCCTTTTCAAAAAGGCTGCCAGCCTTAAAGCTTACAGAGTTGGGCAGGTGGAACTTTGTAAATTCCACGGGGTTTCTGAAATCAAATATCTGGAGGTTCTCCTGCCTGTCCATTATCCTGAATGCAAGCTCATCGGAAGTGATTAAGTTTACGTTGTGCTTACTCAGGAAATCACTGTTTTCAACCTTCTCCAGCAGCGATTGCTCTCTTTCGGGGAACATAAAAGATGAAAGGGCAATTACTGCTCCAATCATGCCAAGGCTTACGTAATACGGTGTAAGTCTTACTGCGGGCTTCTTTACTCCGTTTACCTTGTTTTCAATTATTGAGGTAACCCAGAATGCAAAAAGTGCAACGGCGGTAAGAAGGAACGCGAAAAGCCCCTGCGGGACGTGCAGAGTATTAAAAATCTGTACGTTTCCCCAGTTTTGAGCTTTGTAAAGGCCTTCGAACATAGGGTAGCCTTCGGCAAAAACGAGCACGCCTAAAAAGGAACCGGCAACAAAGATAATTCCGTCAATTTTTCCTATTCCCATTGCACACAGACCCGTACCGGGGCAGAAGCCTCCGATGACAAAGCCTAAGCCCATGATAAGTCCGCCCACAATGGCCGACCAGAGGAATGTAGGATTGACAAATACTGAGCTCATATCCAGAATTCCAAAGTGTTCAAAGGCTATTACTCCCGCCATAGAAACCACGCCGGCGGTAAAAAATACTCTTAATACGGTAAAGTCGTAGCCGTAGAAGAGTCCGACAAGTTTTTTTGAAGTGGAAAATCCCGCCTGTTCTAGAATCGCGCCGAAGAGCATTCCAATAAAAAGCGCGACAACAAGGTTCAATTCATTTCCAATTAAGTCCGGAACTAGAGGTCCCATAATATAAATCTCCTGTTTCTTTTTATTTCCAAGTTTATATCCAAAGTTTCCTGAAAAAATACGCGAAGGCGTAAGCCCCGCCGAATATGGCCGCCATTGTAATTAAGCCGCCCGTCGATAGTACGGCCATACCGCTTAATGCAGCGCCGCTTGTGCATCCGCGGCCCAGCTGTGCCCCGAAGCTGAAGAGGGCTCCGCCGATTGCGGCAGTAGCAACTCTTGTCCTGCTGGTTGTATTTGGTCCGTGTTCTATCTTAAAGGCGAGGCGGTTGGATATTAGTCCTGAGATAAACGCGCCTATAACGACGCCCACGACTTCGAAGACGAGCCAGTTCATGAGCGGGCCTCCGGAGTGTTCGCCTGCATACTCCTTATAGAATTTTGCCGTTTCGGTGTGGTGTTTTGCTACGGTTTCAACGGCTGCAACGGTAAAGCCTTTAACTGCTCCGCTTGCGCCGAGGCCGCGTCCCGTGATATAAATTGTAGCCAGGAGCAGGAGACCCAGGAGGGTGCCTGCCAGGTAAGGATTCATATATTGTTTCTTTTCCACTTTAGTCCTCTTTAGAAATTTTATATTGATGAGATTTCTTCGGTTACTTCTTCAACTATTTTTTCTTCTTCCGCTTTGCCATTCTCCTCTTCCAGGTCCTCGTAGCCTGTAAGCATGGCTTTCAGGTTTGAGGTTATGGTTCTGCCTGTTGTAATGAGGTAAAGGTGCGTAATAATGAACGCCGCAAGAATAAATGCCGCAGCCGTATGAACGAGGGCGACAATTTCGAGCGAATGAATGTTCAAAGCTTCAACCCCGTACTTCTGCGGATAGCGGTAGAACATGTAAAGGAGTCCTGAGGTAACAGTTACAGGAATTACAAGTATCTTCAGGCAGAAGTAAGTCAGCTTCTGAAGGGGGTTAAGTTTACTAAGCACAGTCTTTTTTACCGGGTGCGGTGCATTCTTAAAAATGCCGAAGAGGTAGTAGTCGAGCTGCGCCTTTATATTTTTATACGTCGGTATGTACTGTCTCCACTCCCCTGTTGTAAGGTGCCAGAATATGGCAAAGGCGATCAGTATGAGGAACGCATAAGCCGCAATGTTGTGGTATTTGACGGCGTTTTCAAATCCGAAGAAGCTTACCGATCCGTGAATTTCAAAGCCGCTAAAGGCAAGGAACATGATCAGTATGGCCTGAGCCCAGTGCCAGAAGCGTTCGAATGCTTTATATACATATGATCTTCTCATTATTTCACTCCTTTCTTTTTAAGCTTTTGTGAACTTATGATTCTGAGCGTTCCGTGCAGAATGACCGCGATCAGTGAGGCCCAGAGGAGAAGTTTACCAAGTGTATCTATTACAGATGAATAGTTTCTTCCGGGCATATAAAAGTCATTCAGTCCCGCAAGGCGGCTGTTTTCGCGCGTGTGGCATTCATTGCATTTTACTGCATTTTCCTTGGTTGATACCATATGGTTAACCGGCCAGTTGCTTTCGGTTCTCATAAAAGACACTTTGCCGCTGAAAGGCAGGCCGGCGTCTTTCATTCCTGCCTCAGAAGCCGTCTGCCAGTTGAAGTCTTTCCAGAATGCTCCCTGGCCTTTATTTTCAGCAAAGAGTTTAGGCTGAATAAGGATGCTGTTTACGGGGTCGAACGGCTGGCGGGCCCTGTGAATTTTAACGGGAATGATCTTTGAATCAGGATCGTCGTAGTTTCCAGCAAGAGGATTAAGCACGAGAGGTTTTGTGGTGTCCTGAATTTTATCGCCCAGGAGGTAATGCGAGGCATTTCCGTTAAACCAGGCGTATTCGGGTTTCAGGTTATTTCCCCAGACAAAACTTCCCTTAATTGACATATAGGCGTGGTTGCCGCGGCTGTCTTCCTCAATATAAGGCTCACCATTCTTAAGTTTTCCTGCTGTGGACCAGTCCCAGCTTTCCTTTGTGGAGTTAGCCTTTGCGTATGTAGGTATATGGCAGGTCTGGCAGGCAACTTTAAGCGTATGCTCGTTTAATATATCGCTTTCGTGCGGTGTTTCAGTGTGGCACTGTTCGCATGTAACCCTGTTGCGGTTCATGGAAGAAAGCGAGTAAAGCTTGCCCGGGATATTATGTTTTTCCGTAACGTGGCAGTCGTCGCACTGCAGGTTAGCGCCATCGGCGGCCATATGGACGTCAATATCGCGCGTGGGCTGGAACATGGACTGCTCCAGGTCGCCATGTTTAACGTTATTGCCGCCGCCTCCGAAGAAGTGACATACGCCGCAGTTGGAGCGTTTGGAGCGGCCGACGTGCTGTGCAATATTATTTAAGTCGAGCGAAGGGTCGGGCGCCCCTCCTTTTTCGGGAGCCTTGGCGTAGGTTTCAGTGTTGTCGTGGCAGATAAGGCAGTCGATGTTCTTTGCATCGGAATAGTTCATCTTATCACCCGAAAGTCCGTATCCGATGTGGCATTTGGCGCAGCTTTCCTCGTTACCCTGCACGCCGATACAGAAATTGTTAATGGCATTTTTCTTTCCCACATAGACAACTCCGCGGCCCTGTACGTATTCTTCCCTTTCCCAGTTCCAGTGGTTTGATTTCATTACTTCGGTATGACGTTCATTATGGCAGCTGATGCAGGCTTCAGTTACTTTCTGAGGTGAAGTAAACTTAGCCCTGAGGATTGCAAATTTGGAATGGTCGACCGAAGGCGTATGCTTAACAGAATACTTAGCCTTCAGCTTCATAAGGCCGTCGGGCTCTTTTTCCTTTTTGGTGACCGTGCTGACGATTACTATTGCTGCAATACTTACAGCAGACAGTAGCAGGATTATTTTTCTCATGCAGTTATTTATCCTTGGATTGTTTTGATTCCTTTCTTATCTGATTTTCCGAAATTACTTTATACCCTAAACTTTATTTTCATGGACCCATTTGCCGAAGATGCCGACCAGGGTTTCGAGTGACTGGAACAGTTTTTCCTGCTCCTCCTCACTTACGCTGTCGAGCACTCTCTGGTGGAGGTCGAGGTAGCTCATATGAAGGTTATTGATAAAATGAGCGCATTTAGGGGCGGTGGAAACAATTACGTTTCTTTTATCATTCTGGTCCGCGCTCCTTACAAGCAGCTTTTTCCCCTCCAGGGAGCTTACGATATGTGTTATTCTGCCCGGCGTAAGGTGCAGAATGCTGCAAAGTTCTTTAATTGAAAGAGTTGAATTAAAGGCAAAGAGCTTCAGGAGTTTAACCTCGGCAGGCGAGAGATTAAAGCTGGCGGCAAAGTACTCCTCGCGTATATTACAGCTACGCGTAAGGCTGCATATGAGTTCCCCCAGCCTTTCGGCCTTCTCATTGTTTATTTTCATCAGCTGCTCTGTTATAAATTATTTTATGCCCTAAAATAATTTTTCCGGCATTAGCAAGCAAGTGAAAAAGAAAATATTTTTTTCTCCCCGGGTATCCGGCTTTTGCGATATAGGGTTTTTCAGGCTGGAATATAAAAAAGAAGGGGCAGGAGGTGAGTCCTGACCCGTTGTTGTGGAGTTTCGGGGCCGGGGGGAATTCCCCGGCACCATTTATATGGAAGCGGGAGGTGCCCGCGATTATATTACTGAAGGACAAGCCTTCCGTTACTCTTTACTGCAAAGTTTCTCTTTCCGGTTATCTGCCTGCTGCCGTCGTTTTCCCTCAGTTTGAATCTGGCTATCAGCTCCTGGAGGTTGACCGTAAGGCGGTTCAAGTCCTCGGCCGCACGGGCTATCTGTTCGGTTCCAGCGGCAGATTCCTGTGTAACGCTTGAGATCCCTTCGATATTCTTTGAGATCTGCTCCGCGGCGCTCGATTCCTCCTCGCTTGCAGCTGCAACCTGGTTAATGATGGAGGCAGATTTATCGGCTCCGTTGAAGATCTCCTTCAGCACCGCCTCAACCTCTTCGGTAAGCTTTCTGCCCTCTTCAACTGCTGCATTTGATTCGTGCATTGCTGTATCGGCATCATTGGCCTCTTTCTGAATTTCCTTAATAGTCTCGGCAATTTCCTTTGTAGCTTTGGTTGTGCGTTCGGCAAGTTTTCTTACCTCGTCGGCAACAACTGCAAAGCCTCTTCCCTGTTCGCCTGCACGGGCAGCCTCAATAGCGGCATTAAGTGCAAGTAAGTTGGTCTGGTCTGCAATGTCGTCAATAACCTGTGTAATCTCGCCTATCTGGTCCGTTTTATTGCTGAGCGAGGCTATAATTTCAGCCGTCCGTTTTGAAGACAGAACAATTCTGTTCATACCTTTCTTTGTATTTTCCACCTTTGAGACGCCCTCTTTTGTGGACTGGCTTGCCACCTGTGAGATCTTAAGAGCCTCATTTACGTCCTTGGTAGTTGCATATATGGTTCTTGTCATCTGTTCAACGGCGCCGGCAATTTCAGCCGCCTGCTGGCTCTGCTCCTGGCCTCCCGCGGCCATCTGCTCGCTGGAAGAAGATATTTCAGTTGCGGCGCTGGCGGTAGCCTGAACAGCCTCGTCAACTTCGCTAAGTGCCTGGCAGAAAGAATCCGCAAGAGAGTTAATGCTGTGTTTAATTTTTGAATAGTCGCCCGCATAATCGCCTGTCATTCTTGCCGTCAGGTTTCCCGAGGCGAGCACTTCGAGGAGTTTTCCTGAATCATTTATGGGTTCCACGACTGCCTCAAAAGTTTTATTAAGTCCTTCCACCAGTTCCCTGTATCCGCCCTTAAAGTTTTCGCTGCTGCCTCTTGCCGAAAGGTCGCCGTGCACGGCAGAATCGACCAGGCGGTTTGATTCACTGATTACCTCGCGGATTTTGCCGACAGCATTTTCAACAGAGCTGATCGTGCCCTGGACCTTTTGAATTATATCATTAAGCCTTGCCGAGAGCATTCCGATCTCATCTTTAGATTTTACTTCAAGGGGTTTTGTGCCTGTTTTGATTGTAACGGCCAGGTTACCCTCTGCAAGTTCAGAGCTTCCCTTCTGAAGGTTTGTAAGGCAGATCTCGTCGAGGCTTTTGAAGCGGTCGATCACCTTATGGACGCCCTTAGAGATATATCCTGCAATATAGAATGAAAGAAAAGTAGATACCGCAATGCCGAGTATGATAAGAGACAGCATAAGGGCAGTTGCGTTGCCGGCAACATCCGAATTAGTCTCTGCCAGTTCTTTTGCAACATCAAGCTTTACGGCAACCGCGTTATCGAATGCTTTCTCTGCGTTTGCGGCCTGGCTCCTCATTTCACCATAGAGCTCTGCAGTTGCCTCGGCGTCGCTGTTTAGTTTTGCAGAAGCAACAACGTGATCGAGTTTGGGGATGTACTTCTCGTATGCCGCTCTGAAATTGGTGAATGCCGATTCTCCTTTTTCAGAAATCAGCGATTTTGCAAATGTGTCCGATAGCCCGCTGATGTTTGCCTTTTCGCTATCTATGAGTCCGGCAAGCCTGTTTATCTCAGAGGGATCGTCTGCAATAATCATATCTCTTGCATAGATCCTGATTTTCTGGAAGGAGTCAGTCATCTTCTGAAGCTGTGAGACAGGGATGACCATTTTTTCATACATGCGTGTATCCTGTGAGCTTACCTTCTCTATTTTTGATATCCCTACAAATCCGATTAACGTGGCATTTAAGGAGATCAGAGAGAAGCCGATCAGGAGTTTTGATTTCAGGTTGAGGTTAGTAAACCATTTCATAATTATCTCTCATTTCTGTTTGATTATGTTTCAAAATTATTGCTCTGCGGTTCTAAAGGCCACAGAGACTTTTGTAAATTCGCCCGGGCGGCTTTCAATATCCATTGATCCGCCGCATATGTCTAGAATATTTTTAATTGATGCCAGTCCCAGTCCGTTACCGTTCTGCTGGGCGAAGTCGCGGTTGAACTGAGTAAAAGGGGCCAGAGAAATGATCTGGGAGCGTGTCATTCCTATGCCCGAGTCCTCCACTTCGAGTCTGAAAGTTTTGTCTTCGCAGAAGGAGCTGATATTAATGCTGCTACGGGGTTCAGAGAACTTCATTGCATTTTCCACAAGTCCGTTTACAATAAGATCCATGAAGAAGGATGTCATATGCACCGGGGTGTTACAGATCTTAAGGATTTTAAGGTCATCTTTTCTTTCAGATTCAGCCACAAAGGCAAGGGCTGAAGTTTTAATTGCGTCGCCCGGGTTTTTGAGGACTGTGTTATAGCACTGCAGTCTGAACTCGGGATTTTTAGCAATGAGTTCAGTTTCCAGGAACGTCAGGAACTTCTCGATAGTAGCGTGGAGCCTGAGGCTGCCGTTTTTAATTCTTCCGACCATTGTAATGATCTCCTCGGGTTTAAGGAGTTCAAAGTCGTTAAGTATGATGTCAGAGAACCCTGCAATTGACACGAGAGGGGTCCGCAGTTCGTGGGGGATATATTTTGTAATATTGTCAGTTATATTTTTTATTTTCTCGTCGAGTTTTCTTTTTTTCTCGAGCCTGGTATTTATAGCCTTAAGGAGGTCACTGAGTCTGAAGGGTTTGGTTATATAGTCATCTGCGCCCAGGTTCATCCCCACTCTCATATCGGAGAGGCTGACCTTTGCAGTAAGGAAAATAAAAGGGATTGTGGAAGTAAGGGGGTTTTTCTGAACTTCCTCAAGGACTGCAATTCCATCCATTTCAGGCATCATAATATCCGAGATAATAAGGTCGGGGTAGCTGCTGTTGACGAGCTCGAGTCCCGCGCGGCCGTTTGCGGCTTCGAGAACGCTATAGCCCACGCCGGAGAGCAGGTCGCATATGCTGGTTCTTACGTGTTCTTCATCTTCAATAACGAGTATCTTTTCCATTTACCTTTCCAAGAGTTAATTAATATTTCCGGTGCAATATTAAGTCAGCGGCAAGGGAAATAGAATAAGTTTTAAGTAAGCGCAACAAATGGAAAGTAAGCGCGACATTAGGGAGATGAAGATTAGTGAGAGGTGTGCGGGCGGTTTTTACTTGTGGCCAGCCGGCGGTTTAAAATGGGGAAAGCCCCGGTCAGACGATTTCGGGCTTTTTTTAAGTGCGGAGAGACAGTCCCGATAGCTATCGGGATCCGGATGTTCTGAAATCCTTCGAATCCAGCTCAAAAACGCAATATTTTAAAAGGCTGTGACCAAATTGTGACCAGGAGGTTTTTGAAAATTCTAAACCAGTTTCTGTCCTGTTGAAAGAATTTCCTTCACGAATGGGTTATCCTCTGTAAAGTCTTCGGTCTTAAATGGGTGTACTTCAAGATCAATTGAAGACTTAAGAATGTATTTATTCATTTTCTTCTTATCAAAGAATCTGCTCCCCTCGAATTTATCGGACACTACTGCCAAGTCAATGTCGCTGTATTCTCCAGGATTCCCCTTGGCGTACGAGCCAAAGAGATAAACACTCTTAAGAGGGAATTCATCCGAGACAAGGCTGATGAATCTCGTTACAATATTATTTATATCTGACTGGCTATACATTTGTGCAGTTCCTTTATCTTTTGGATATATCCTTCAGCAAATTCCTTTGTGCATTTCTTATGAAAATCGAACTTATAATCAGGATACCTGGCTTCCAGATTAAAATCATTTATTTCAAGCATCAGCATCGCCTCATCATCAGTCATTGGATATTTTGCTTCATCAGCGATCTTCTTCAGGTTATGAGACTTTGGAGGAATATCGCCCGGATTATTCTTGACCCAGAGTGCCTTCAGGATCTTTTCCAAAGACAGATGACCTATAAATAAAGCCCAGTCATAACTTCCGGAATTGAAGTTATTCATCATCGAAGTCATGTCGTCATCCGATGTTTTGATCCAGTACTTTATGTAATCCTGTTTATTCACGGTGCCCTGTTTTATTGATATTCAAATATAATAATATAGAATTATAAAATAAATCTTATTTCAGAACCCGGCAGAGGTGCATCTTCCACTCCCGCCATCGGATAATCATGTTGAGAGATGAATTGGTATAATGAAGTTTTCTAATTCTCTTTAAGCATTGGGTTATATGTGATTCTGCTACTTAGGAATAATTTGGGGGAAATATAAGATTGAAAATGCTCTGAATATATGTATCCATAACCAGGGGACAAAAACTCTTCGGTATAAAAATTGACATCGGTAAATCTCATTCGGTAATGATAACATCTATACCGTCCAAATTCCGTAGTTATGGTTGTATCAATTGATATGACTTCCCTATAGGCATTTCCGGCTACAAAAAATTTATCTCCCACTTTAGCAGGATATTTGTATTGTAGAAAATTCCCGCCCCAAATATTATAAACAAAACCGCTATCTGTATTCATACATAAATATTGCAAACCATTTTCCCTTTGAAAGATATGAAATGTGCTCGAATCCTGATTAGTATTTCCTACTATTGTCATTCCCAAAAAGGAGGTTGAAAAAATATTACCGCTGGTATCTATTAATTCAGCCTTCCCAAGCCATTGATTTCCAACATTTAATGGTATAATATAAGTTTTCTCTTCTGGTGTTACAGGATTATCTTTATTGCTCTTGCATCCAGTTGTCAATAATAGAAATATCAAAAAATATTTTATGGCTTTCATAAACCACCTTTTTGTCCTGTTAGAAGAGTAATTCATTCTTTGAAAATGAAAAAGCCCAAAATCATACGGCTTGGTGCTTTCTTTTAAGTGCGGAGAGACAGTCCCGATAGCTATCGGGATCCCGATGTTCTGAAATCCTTCGAATCCAGCTCAAAAACGTAATATTTTAAAATGTGGTAACCAAATTGTGACCAGGAGGTTTTTGAAATTCTCTCAGGCAGCTTTATAGTCCCTTACATCAACAACAACACCTTTTTCAAATGAGTCATTTGCAATTGAAAGCAGGGCAGCAGTGGTCTTGTCATTTACATATTCCTCACCACAATTCTGACAGATCCCTGCCGGAACATTCTTAAAGACGATTACAAATTCACCTCTCGTAAGAGTTACAACTGTACGCCCGGGTTGAGTTTCACCGCTTTTACAAATTACACATTTCATTGCATGCTTCAGTACTTCCAATATATCATTTTCACTGATATTCCGTTCAAACATTCTTTGAACAGCATGAACTCTATATTTAACTATTAATCCTTCCATCTTAAATGCAATATTAAATAATTTCTTGAATTAGTCAAAGTCTCGGATTTATAATAATTTAGATAATTCAGCCTAAATTCCAGATATTACAGTCAAAGCCCTTGAATTGTTTTTTATTATAAACCGGACAAGGTCCCATAAATAAAAGGAATATTTGCTGCTAAATAAATAAAGATGTACAAATATTGGAATAACATTAGACCTTTTAGAAAAACCGACATCAAATAATTAACAAGAATATTAAATCCAAAATACAGCAATAATTCTATAAAAAGGTTTTGTATTAAATTTCGGATTATGTTTTCACGGAAAGGCAAAACAAACATAATGTAACTGAAACTCCAGTATTTGGGCATGTAAAAGTAGAACTGATATGATAAAGAAATAATACAGAATATTGTTGCAAGAATTAATACCTGGTTCCAATATTTTTCCATGAGAATTGACATTTTAGAATTCATTTCCCGCCATTGATGACCTCAAAAAGATATTTGCAAGTAGGATAGTGAAAATTGGGAAAATCAGCATTATTGTCAAGTATTTAATCAATATGTATATATGGTGACGAGGGGCGTTTTCGGAAAATTATTTGGGAAAAGATATTTTTGGGGAGGGACTGCGCAATGCGGGATTTTCTCCGGAGGATCTGGGGCTAAAGCCCAAATATTTTTTGTCCCCTATTCCACGAGCTAAAGCTCGTGGCTATTCAGGCCGTGGCAAACGTGTTAATTCAATATCTGGCTTTTGATTCTGGAGGCGTAGCGCTGGCTGATGGTGAAGGGCTCAGTAACGCCTTTTAGTTTTACCATGAATGATCTCTGGTACCACTTCTCAACCTTCTCGATAAAATTAAGGTTTATTATGGTGGAGCGGTGAATTCTCAGGAATGAGGATGCGGGGAGCACCTCTTCCCATTCTTTTAAGAGGCGGTGAATAAACACTTTGCCGCCGTCGGAAAGATAGACATTCGAGTATTCGCTTTCGGCACAGATGCATACAATTTCGCCCACTTTT
Organism: Ignavibacteria bacterium; assembly: GCA_025612375.1. Lineage (NCBI taxonomy): Bacteria > Pseudomonadati > Ignavibacteriota > Ignavibacteria > Ignavibacteria bacterium. The sequence continues at coordinate 71,859 of JAAXKN010000014.1, read as the reverse complement.
ATAAACTGCGCCTTGGGACCCGATGATATGAAAAGCCTCTCGTCCTCGCGGAGTATTCTTGGAGACTCTTCTTTTTCCTCTTCGGGCATCTGGAGCGAGAAAATTTCCCTGATCTTTTCGGATTTGTTGAGCCTTGCTTCAATTGCATTCAGAAGCTGAACCGCCCTGAAGGGTTTAACCAGGTAATCATCGGCGCCAAGTTCCATGCCCGTCCTCATATCGGGCATTTCGGCTTTTGCGGAGAGGAAAATAAAAGGAATTGCCGCCGTATTGTTGCTTTTGGAAAGCTCGCTGATCACCTCATAGCCGTCCATGAGGGGCATCATTATGTCGCATATTATAAGGTCGGGCAGTATTTCTCTTGCGAGTGAAACACCTTCCCTGCCGTCGCCGGCCGAAAAGACCTTATAGTTTTTCTCTTCCAGCAGGTCTCTTATGCTTGTTCTTACAGAATGCTCGTCTTCTATTACAAGTATTTTTTTCATAAAGGTTTTGTTTTCCAGGGCGGTAAAGCCAATTTTAAGAATGAGGCCCCCTAATATATGCTCAAAAGCCCTTCAGGGCAACAGAAATCATTATGTATAAGAATATTTTTAAGAACCGAACCGGAGCCTGACGTGGACAGCCGTTCCTTTGTTCTCCTGGCTGTCGATGCTCATGGTGCCGTGGTGAAGTTCCACGGATCTTTTAACAATTGACATTCCGAGTCCCGTGCCGTGTATTGCGGTTGTATTGCCGGCGCGGTAGAAAGGTTCAAACAGCCTGCCCTTATCCGCCTCAGGAATTCCGATGCCTTCATCAATTACGTCTATGAGGATGTTATTGCCTTCAGCATTTACGTTCAGGATTATTTTCCCTCCGTCAGGTGAATATTTAACGGCATTTGAAAGGAGGTTTGAAATTATATGCCGTACATGTTTGGGATCGATAGAAAAAACTTTCTGTTCCGGTTTATAGTTAAAGATAAAGGAGTGGTTTCCGGAGGAAGAAATCCTGGCGCTGTCCAGGAGTTCGGAGCATAGTTCCAGGAAGTTGGTTTTTGAAGGTGCGAACTGGTTTTTCCCCTCCTCGTTCCGGCTTATTACGAGCACGTCATCCAGGAGTTCCTTCATATACTCCACGCCCTTCTGTATCTTAGCGATATGCTCCATATATTTTTCTTCCTTCCACTGGCGTCCAAACATTTCAAGCAGGTCGGCCGATGCCAGTATGGAAGTAAGCGGTGTGCGGAATTCATGTGAAGACATGGAAATAAAGCTGCTTTTAAGCTCATTTAATTCCTGCTCTTTTTCAAGTGCCGTTTGGATTTTTTCCTGGAGCTTTTTCTGTTCTGAAATATCAATCATTATGCCTATAGTTCCGCCTATGGAGCCGTCGGCCGCGAGGTATGTGGCCTCGTTTACAAGTACAGCGAAGGGTTCCCCGTTCTCCATGGTGCGGATAAGTTCAGCTGATATATGTCCCGGCTCTTTAAGAAGGGAGTTTTCAATTTCAAGGATTTTATCGAGCAGCTCGGGCGGGACAAAATCTTCCGCCCTTTTATTTTTAATATCTTCTAGTTTCCTGCCGAAATGCTTTTCATAAGCCTCATTACAGTCTGTCACCCTTCCATGCCTGTCCTTTATAAGGAGAGGGTTGGGAATAGTTTTTATGAGCGTCTGCAGGAACCGGAGGTGGTTCTGAATTTTCTCTTCAGCGGCCTCATGTTTTTCAATCTGTATGCTGAGGAGCTGGTTAACCTGGCGTAAGGATTCGGTTCTTTGTTCAACGAGCTGTTCAAGGTGGTCGCGGTAGCCTGCAAGGCGGAGTTCGGTTTCCTTTCTATCTGTAATATCCTCCTTTACCGCAACGAACTGTGTTACTTCACCCAGTGAATTTTTTATAGGGAAGATGCTTGCGTGTTCCCAGAAGAGCTCTCCGTTTTTCCGCCTGTTGCAGAACTCCCCTCTCCAGTGATGGCCGGTGCTCAGTTTGCCCCAGAGCTCTTTGTACTGCCTTTGGGGAGTAAGGCCGCTTTTGAGCATGCCGGGGTCAGAGCCGATAGTTTCCTCGATTGAATAACCGGTTACCTCAGAAAACCTCGGGTTTACATATTCTATTTTGCCTTTTTTATCGGTTATGAGGGTCATTACGGGGCTCTGTTCGACGGCAAGAGAGAGTTTGTGAATTTCCTCCTCCTGTTTTTTCTTTTCAGTTATATTCCTCACGAGCAGGAGGAGCTTATCATGGCCGCATTTAACGACGCGGGCTTCATAGAAGAAGAGGCTGCCATCGAGGGCGAGCGGGAAATCCATAACAAACATTTTCCCGTCTCTCAAAACCTCTTCAAAAGAGAGCCTGTTTTTTTCCGTATCCAGCTCAGGCAGGACCCGGCTGACATGTTTGCCTATAAAATCCCTTAACGGGAATTCAGAAGAATTTCCCTCCGGGACGTGGGAATCGAGGAAGATCCCCTCGCTGTCCATAAGGAGTATCATATCGGGGATTGCCGTAAGCAGGGCATTATTCTGAGCGATGGTTTCTTTATTTAACCTTAGTAGAAGATCCTTGTCGTGTCTGATTAAGGCGATATCCCTTCCAAGGCAAAGAATAGCCTTTTGTCCGAAGTGGTCCACCAGCTGCGCGGCTATTTCCATAGGGACCGGGTGCCCGTCTTTCCTGAGGTAAACAGATTCAAAGAGGGCAGACCCGTTTGAGGTAATATCACGGAGCCTTTTTTTGGCAAGCGGGAAATTAGCCGGGACGCATACATCCCACACGCTCATGTTGAGCATCTCTTCCCTGGTGTACAGAAGTCTTCTGCAGGCCTCTTCATTTGCATCAATAAACTTTCCATCGGTTTCGAGTAAAACGACGGCATCGGAGGCATTATTGATAAAAACCGTACCATTGGGCAGGCTAGGGTCCTGATTGAAGCCTGATTCTGAAAGTGTTTTTTCGATGCGTACGTGCTCCGTAATATTTATATGCATTATAACGGCGCATTTCTCCCCTTTATATTGAAAAGGGGTAACGAAAAGTCTGAACCAGCGTTTTTCCTGATCGGAGTGGCAGGGGTACTCGAGTGTAAAGCGGGGTGAAAGCCCCCCGAGGACATTTTTTATTCCTTTTGACGCACTTTCAGCCTGGGCCTCGCCCTGGGCTTTCCCGCACACTTCCAGGTAATTCAGGCCGAGATAATAATTCCCGGAAGGAGCGTCGTTTTCAGAAGCAAAGCGTTTCCACAAGCTATTAACGGCAATAATTTCCCCTGAATGATTAATAAGCGCTATATTAGCAGGAATGCAGTCGAGAATTCCCTCGGCAAGTTCAGAAAAGCTCCTTAAATCCGCGTCCTTTTCCTGTTTTGATATACTGCCGGGCACGTTTTTCTGCAGGCCCGCAGCATCTGAAGAGTCTTTTAGAAGGTTAAGCTCATTTTTAAGAGCTTCCAGTTCCTCAATAAGTTCTTTTTTTGTTTTGTTTTTGTACGTCATCCCGTCCATTCTCAGAATATCCCATATATAATCGGCGGGTATCGTCATTTATTTAGCAGGAAAGCAGGAAAGAGGGGTAAAAAAGTGAGAAAGCCCCGGATAAAATAAGCTCCGGGGCTTTTCAGGTAATTACTGGGATGTATAGCCGCCGTCGATTGTATAGTAGGAGCCTGTAACAAAAGAGGCTTTAGGCGAGCTAAGCCAGAGTGCAAGTTCAGCCACTTCCTCGGGCCTGCCGAGGCGTCCTATAGGATGAAGCGAGGAGAGGGACTTCATAGTTGCCTCATCGAGGTTATTATCGAGCAGGGGTGTTGAAATAAAGCCCGGGCCAATTGCATTAACGCGTATATTTTTAGATGCGTATTCAATTGCGGCGTTTTTTGTAAGTCCCACAACACCGTGTTTTGCAGCTACATATGCTGAAGAGTTCGTGAAACCTACCATTCCGAGTATTGAAGCCATATTTACTATGCTTCCGCTGCCACTTCTAAGCATCTGCTGGAGCTGGAAGTGCATTCCGTAGAAGACTCCGGAGAGGTTAATTGCAATTACCTTATCCCATCCGTCGATCGGGTACTGGTCGATTGATGCCGAAGGGCCGCCGATGCCCGCATTATTGCATGCGATATCGAGGCTGCCAAAGCGGGAGACGGTCTGTTCAACCAGCATCTGGTGGTCCCTGGGGTTTGCGGTATCTGCCCTTATAAAGATTGCTTCTCCCCCATGCTTTTGAATAGCGGAAACGGTTTCATTGCCTCCTTTTTCGCTGATATCGGAGACGACCACTTTAGAGCCTTCGGATGCGAAGCGCATTGCGATTGCGCGCCCAATACCGGAGCCGGCTCCGGTAACAATTGCCACTTTATTATCTAGTTCATTCATTTTAAAATCGTTTCTTAAGTTTGTAAATTTTTGTTAATTAAGGTTTTATTGTGGGGGTGTTTTCGTTCTACCGGCTTACCCGCAAGGTATTGTTTTAGGAGTATATTCGTTAATTTTAATATCTTATTTTTGTCAGCTTAATCGTATTCTTTCATGTTAAAGATACCGTGCCGGAGGTTAAAGTCATTATTTTATGCCCCGGGGGATGCGTGCTTTGCATTCAATTATTTAGAAATCAAAGAAAGACAGAACGGAGTTTTTTCAGATGGTATTATACATTGCAGGAGGAATTGTTTTTTTATTAAACCTGCCATTCGGTTTCTGGCGTTCCAGGGTAAAGAAGTTTTCCCTTCAGTGGTTTCTGGCCATACACGCGCCTGTGCCGCTGGTATATGCAATAAGGATGTACGCAGGCATAAGCTGGCACCTGGCAACGTTTCCGGTTCTTATAGGTTCTTTTTTTCTGGGGCAGTATGTGGGAAACAGGGTCAATAGGTCCGACGTCCAACGTCCGACGTCCGACGGGAAGGCAGGTTCGACGTTCGGAGTTCGAGGGGCGCATGGCGGTGCGCCCGAATGATTAAGCTTATCCCCTTTCGTTGTATTTTATGGCGTTGCCTCGGGAGAGTTCGACGGGGTATTTGGCTTTGTTAATTTTCATTTTCCTTTTGGCGGCTTCAACGGGATCTAAATTCAGCCTGTCGCAGATAAAGATCAGATAGGCCATTATATCGCCAATTTCCTCTTCGGCACGTTTCAGCTTTACGGCGTCGAGATTCAGGCTTTCCTCTTCAGTCATCCACTGGAATAATTCAAGCAGTTCGGAGGCTTCCACGCTTAAGGCCATTGAGAGATTTTTCGGCGAGTGGAACTTTACCCAGTCGCGCTCTTCCCTGAAATCCGTCAGAAGTTTTTTTAATTCATTCATAATTTATCTCAATTTATTCTTTTAATCCGGCTATGTAAAATTATCAAAATTCATTTGAAATAGGAGATAATTTTTCATCGAAAACCCGCCGTGGAGTCTTGTTTATTTTACGGCAACAGCTTAAGTTTAGCCAAGCATAAGAATCGCAAGTTAATTACGATCCTGAATTGTCACATTATTAACGGGTGAACATGATGAAATTAAGGTTACTGTTTTTTTCGACTCTTATTATTTGTTCTTCACTTATGGCGCAGGGCAATGTCTACCTCGTCCTCGGGAGCGACACCGGGATGTGGGAAGGGCTGGATCCTTCGGATTATAACTGTTACATAAAAGGTGATCTTTATACAGTTCCCGCGCGCAACGGCTACAAGGTTATGGAAGACGCCTTCCGCAATTCTTTTAAGGATTCCTACGGCGGGAGCCTCAAGCTCACGTGGTGGATGATGGCGGGCAACATGTTCCGCCTTTCAATCAATGCCAACACTCCGAACCCTAACTCCATGGCCCGCTATCTCATGCAAAGGTATCATGGTGATAAGATTCAACAGTTCGGCGATGAGCTTTCGCTTCACTATCATACTTATTTCTGGAGCGATTACAATCAGGACGGGATTTATTACTGGAATCAGGCAAAGACGTTTAATGAAAGCCGCGAGGATTTTAATTACACGCTGGCGCAGAACCTGATAGATGAGAATACGTTCCCGGTATCTTTCAGAAGCGGGTGGCATTTTATGGATAACGACTGGCAGAACTACCTGGATAAGCTTCTGCCTTACACAATGCACAGCGATTATCCTTCAAAAAAGCTTGTTGACCCCGATGAACCGCTCGACAACGTAATCGACTGGTCGCAGGCACCTTCGGTGTGGGCGCCTTACCATCCATCGGCAGACAACTACCAGCGTCCCGGAAACCTGAAAGGATGGGACCTGAGGTCCAGGCATATCGGCTCAATGCCGCAGTCGGAAATGGATTCAATATTCGCGCGTGCAAACCGCGGGATTGACCAGGCGGCCTGTCTATGGGGGCATCTGCCTGAGGAGGATTTTCTGACAAACCTCAAAAGGATTGACTCACTTGCACACGTTTCGGCAAGGAAATTTCCAAATGTCAAGTTCCGTTACTGCACGGCGGTTGAAGCCATGAAAAGATATCTTAAGACTACTGACGATACACAGCCTCTGCTTCAGGTAAATGCCGTAGAGGAAAGCGGGAAGGTAGCCTTTGACATTACAACAGATGAGGATATCTTTCAGGCACAGCCCTTCTTTGCGGTTAAGGATATCTATGAAAGATACACAATATTAAATTGCACGAAAACGGGACAGAACAGCTGGCGGACAGAATTTACGGATAAAACTATTCTTGCAAAGGCCGGCGCCGCAGTTACAGACCTTTCGGGCAATCTTTCAAAGAAACTTATTAACTACCTGCCGGATGATTTTTTTGTGGATAATGAGCAGACTTCCAAAGTTAAGGTTACGAGTGGAAGCTGGGCAAATGCAACTGACTATTCATGCTTTGAGACCTCATGCCTCAAGGCTACAGTGGATGCCCAGGCAGGAGCATCGATTTCAGTTTCAGACACTCTGCCCAAGGCAGGCAGATACAACCTTTTTGTACAATTTGCAAAAGTTGACAACCCCGCAGACAGCGTCCAGGTAATTATACTTAAGGACCAGAGCCCCATAGACACGGTTACGCTTAAAGGGGGGCTCAGCCTCAGGAGCTGGGTTTATCTTTCAACCGTAACTTCCAGCGGCACGTCACCAATTGAAGTAAGGATTTCCACGGGCGGAAGTAAGCAGGCCGGGAAGGTAATTGCATTTGATGCACTTAAGACTACGGCGCTTGTAAGGGATAAGCAGATATTCATCAAGGCCGACTTTGCGGATCTTGGTGATATAATTGTTGAAAAGGAAACGGTTCATAATATTGTCATAGAAAACAAAGGGACCGATCCTCTTGAAGTTACGGGTGTAACGGTGTCGGGGCAGAACAGTTCTGTAAGTGCAGCATTTCCTCTTACAATAGGATCGATGCAGAACCTCATACTTCCGGTAAAGGTTCTTCCGCAGAAGACCGGATTTTTTGCCGATACGGTTTTTATTGCCAGCAGCGATCCCGCGCATCCGGTTATAAAAACTGTAATCAAGGGAAACTCCGTAAACTACTTCATTGCAATTGACAATGATGAGAGTGCCTCTTACTACCAGGAATCGGGCACATGGGCTTTCAGCAGCGCCAGCGGTTATGCAAACTCAAGCAGGTTCGCATATCTGGGGCAGAAGCCGGGAGCGAGGGCAACATTCATAAAGCAGCTGGAAAAGCCGGGCACTTACGATTTCAATTACACTGTACCGGTTACGGTAAACGCATCCAATCATGCGCTTTACGTGCTTACGTACGGGACGAAGAAGGATTCTTTTTATGTCGATCAGAATAAAGGGAGCGGATCGTGGGTTAGGCTTGCATCGCGTTATTTAGAGACGGGTACAGTTAAGGTTGAAATCATTGACGCCGGGGGGAACACAAATCCCAACGCCGTCTTAAGGGCCGATGCCGTAAGGTTCAATTTCCTGACGGATGTAAACGGAGTTGAGAATGTTTCAAAAAATATTCCGTCGGATTTTGCCCTGAGGCAGAATTACCCTAATCCTTTTAACCCCTCGACTGTAATTAACTACAGTCTGCCCGGTGTGTGTGATGTTACGCTGAAGGTATACGATGTACTGGGGACGGAAGTTGCGACGCTTTACAAGGGAATGCAGTCTGCAGGAGAATACAATTTCAGGTTCAACGTGCAGGCAGGAAATCTTTCAAGCGGCATATATTTTTACATGTTAAGAGCGGTGCCCCGGGATGGGCGTGAGGCCTTTACGCGGACGATGAAGATGATTTATATGAAGTAACGTTTTACACATAATATTTTTTTTGTAGCCCCCGGTGACGGGGGTTTTTTATTTTATTGCAGAGCCATCCTCGACGCGGCTTTTAAGCATCAGCTTAACGCTATTCCAAAAGCCAATGCAAGTAGAGCAATTGGAATTATGCACAAACAAAAACCACGATAGTGGTTCCCTATCTGTAGCCCAGGGTTTGCCCGCCAGCCGCCGAAGGCGGATGGCCAAAACCCTGGGTAAATATCAAAAATCCCCCACCCCACAAAACCACGTAGTGGTTTTATGTCTGTTACATGCGCGTTTAATATTGCGGGATTCCGGTAACATATATAAAACCACTGACGTGGTTTTGGGGGCGTTTTTTTTGTTATCTAACCCAGGGTGTCTGCATCCCCTTCGGGGATTTGATACCCTGGGCTACAGACGGAAAACCGCTCTCGCGGTTTTTGTATGTGCGTTATCTAAATGCTCAAATTTCATCAGCACCATTCTATTTTTTTATTTGAATACATCGGTAGGCAGAATTCCATGCCAGGGGTTTGGTGATTGAAGTTTCAGGGATTTAGATGTATCATTTTATTAATGACGATTGTGCAAAGATGATTTTTTGAAGTAACGTATGAAGGTGATTTGGTTATGCACATTAAAATGAAAACCCTCATTGCCCTGCTTACACCTGTAATACTCCTTTTTGCAGCGGCTTATATGCAGTGGGGCATCTCGGGGCTCCCCTCAATACAGCACATTGCTGAACCAACAGCTCCCACGCCTGCAGAGGAGCCTTTCGGATTTCCTTTCTGGATGCGCTGGACACATTATATAAATTTATTCCTTCTTATACTCCTTATACGAAGCGGTCTGCAGATTCTTTTTGACCACCCGAGACTTTACTGGAATATACACTCCACTCCGGGCACAGAGTGGATAAGGTTTACTCCTGTTGAGCTTACACCCGAGCGGGCGTGGACATCCAAGGAAGACTCACGCTATCTTACACCGTGGGTGGGCCTTCCGGGCAAAAAGCACACTGTGGGAATGGCTAGGCACTGGCATTTCCTCAGCATTTTATTCTGGTTTGTAAACGGGGTTGTGTACTTATTCTTTCTTTTTTATACTCCGCACTGGAGGCGCCTGGTGCCGACATCGTGGAGCGTCGTTCCGGATGCATGGGCGGTTTTTGTGCATTACGCTACATTCCACATGCCTTATGAGCCTAACGGGTTCTATAATTTTAACGCGCTTCAGCAGATATCATATTTTGCGGTAGTTTTTATTTTGTCGCCCCTTTCTGCTTTTACAGGTCCCTCGATGTCGCCGGCACTTACATCGCGCTATAAGTGGTACCCGAAGCTGCCGGGCAACCGCCAGACGGGGCGTTCACTGCACTTTCTTGTAATGGCGGGTTTCATTCTTTTTATTGTAATACACGTTACAATGGTTGCAGCCACTGGCTTTGCGCGCAATATGAATCATATTGTTATGGGAACCGATGACCTGAATCCCATAGGAATGTATCTGGGTTTTGTGGGAATTATAGTGGTAATACTGGCAAACTTCTGGGCGCATCATGCCGCATGGAAGCATCCGAGGCAGGTTCAGCATGCGGCAAGCCATCTTGTAACGCCCGTAATGACTTCGCTTCTTGCCCGTTCGGCTCCCATTGTGCAGTTCAGTCCCGAGGACATTTCTCCCTTCTTCTGGGCTAACGGGAAAATCCCCACAAGTGATGACTGGAAGCGTCTGGCGGCGGATAATTTCAAGCATTACCGCCTCAGGGTTGACGGACTGGTGGAAAACAAAGTGGATTTGTCTCTGGAGGATCTTGAAGCTTTGGGGAAGCATCAGCAGATCACGCTTCATCACTGCATACAGGGCTGGTCGGGCATTGCCGAGTGGGGCGGGCTTCCGGTGCGTGAACTGATTAACTTCGTAAAGCCAAAGAAAAATGCCACGGCTGTGGTATTCTACTCATATGGTGAAGGAGGCGAAGGGGGGCAGTATTATGAAAGCCTGACGATAGAGAATGCGCTTTACCTGCAGACGCTACTTGCATACGAGATGAATTATAAGCCGCTTAATCATCTGCACGGGGCGCCTCTTAGGCTCAGGGTTGAAAACCAGCTGGGATTTAAGATGGTGAAATGGATACAGTCGATCAGGTTTGTTGAGGACTTGTCCAAAGTAAACAAAGGTGAAGGCGGGTACGACGAGGACTATGAGTATTTCGGCGAGCAGGCTAACATTTAAGAATTTTTAAGCTGAAGAACAGGGCTTAAGATGGATAACAACACAAAAGAATACATAGAAAAATTCCTGGATGAGTTTATTAAAATTGAGTACCGGGGGCATGATCACGTTCTTGCAAAGGCACACTACAGGGATGTTTTTAATGAGCTCATTCCCAAATACTTTGTCATAAAAGAAAACGGGCGGGATAATTCTCCTGATAAAAAAGATGAGGAGAAATAAAAATCATATATTTTACAGGTCCCTTACAACCCTGAAGCCCGTGGTGTTATCCATATAGTCCGAAGCCTCGCGAACGCGCGCAGTTGTGCGGCAGACGCGGCTGTTAAAGCTGTACCAGCTTCCGCCCCGGAGCGAATGGTACATGCCTGAAAGGGGTCCTTTGGGATTGCTTTGGGAGCCTGAAGCGTAGTAGGTTTCGTTATACCAGTCGCTGCACCACTCCCAAACGTTTCCGTTCATATCATAGAGTTCCAGCTCATTCGGCTTTTTCTGACCCACCTCGTGCGTGGTGCCTCCGGAGTTAGTGCTGTTCCAGGCGACATCGTCAAGGTTATCGCTGCCGCTGAAGCGGAAACCTTTATTCCTGTTGCCTCCTTTTGCCGCAAATTCCCATTCGGCCTCGGTAGGGAGCCTGAAGCTCACGCCGGTCAGGCTGCTAAGCCAGCGGCAGTATTCACTGGCGTCCGTCCAGCTTACATTTATAACTGGTTTTTTTCCCCTTCCCCATCCGTTGTCACCGGGTTTAGGGCGGCCTGTCATTTCGCAGAAGCGGTCGTATTCGTCGAAAGTGACTTCATATTTAGCTATAGCAAAGCTGTCGACTTTAACCCTGTGGACGGGCTTTTCGTCGTTATCCCCCTCCGGGCTTCCCATATCGAACCAGCCTCCTTCCACCTTTACCATCTGTGGAATAATTGCAGCTTCCTTATAGAGAGCAGTTTTTTTATCGCTGAAGAGTCTGACGGCGTCTTTTACCGGGGTGGAGTTAATGCTCAGGGAATATTTTGCCGAATAGACCTCGCGGCCGTCGGAGGCGCGTATGAGGCGGAGTGTAAAGCTGCCGTCATTGGAAGCATCGCCGGTTACGAGGAAACGGATGTCGAGGTTGCTGTTCAGTGAAGCAAGCGTGCGCCTGTCTTTGGCGTCGAGGTTTTTTAAGCCTAATGTCTTCTCCTGTTCCAGGAGTGCGTCGTAAGGGAAAATGAGGAATTTATTATGGATTCCGGTCTGGGATTTCAGCATATCGTAGAACCGGCTTTCGAGAGTGCCGGGGCCGTTAAATTTAAGGATTCCGATGGGAATGGGGGCTTCCTGACCAGCGAAGGGATCGGTTTTAAGGTCCTCATAGACGGCCTCTATCTGCTGGGGCATTATTGTGCCTGAGAGGAAGAGGAGGAAGAATATTATTGTTTTGATAATACGCATATTTCGTCAAATATTTTTATGGGATAATCTGGGGCTAAAGCCCGAATTTTTTTTGCCCGTTTCCCACGAGCTAAAGCTCGTGGCTATTCAGGTCGGGGCTAGTCATCATATCCGTAAATTCTATTCCCCTACAATGAGATTAACGGCGGAGCCTTCGTTTAGGCGGCGGCCGGGTTTGGGAATCTGGCGCAGTACAAGGTTATAGTTTGATGCGGTTGATGTAATGCGCGTTACGGCGCCGCTTCTTAGGCCCAGGCGGCGCAGAACTCTTGCTGCCTCCTGCGTTGTCATACCTTCAAGATTGGGGACTGTTACTGCTGCCCTCTGCACTGCGGGCGGAGTTGTCTTAACAACATTGTTCCGCACCGGAGTATTTCTTTTTTCTACTGTGGGAGCGCCCGTATTGTCTTCTGCTTTATTTGTCAGGTTGCTTTTATTTTCTGTTTTCAATGGAGCCTCAGGTTCGGTTAGCGTTTTATTCTCAGGCTCTGTTGTTACAGCGGTTGTATTTTTCTCAGGCTCAATGCCCGGGAGATTTTCAGAATACCTGTTATAGACCGTATATCCTATTGCCGCAACAAGCACGAGGAATGCAGCAATTAAAAGCGCCGGCACAACGGCCTTTTTCTTTTTCGGCTCCTCTTCTTCAAGGTCCATGAAGATGCCGCCCTTGCCGTTACTTCCCTGTGGAGCCTCAGGTGTTTCTTCTTCCGCCTGAGCTTCGGGATTTTCATTTAATACTTCATTCATATCCTCTTTGCGGAGCCTTATGGTCTCAAGCTTAAGGTTTTTGGTAAGCTCCCCTTCGGGAATTTTTCTTCTGGTCAAGATGTCGGCCAGTTCATTGCCGCTTTTGATTCTCCTGTCGGGATCTTTCTCCAGGCAGGATTCAATTGCAAAAGTCATCCATTCGGGCAGTTCCTTTACTTCATTTACAGGCGTATGGTTTTCGTTAATAATTTTATAGATAGTAGTTAGTGGGCTGTCGCCGTGGTAAGGGAACCTGCCCGTAATAGCGTTATACATCACGACGCCCAGGCTGTAGAGGTCAGTTCTTCCGTTGATCGGTTTTCCTTCAGCCTGCTCGGGGCTCATAAATTCAGGCGTACCTATAACGGTGCCCGTTACGGTAAGCTGGTTTTCGTTTGTTGTAATGTGGGCTATTCCGAAATCCGTAAGGACGGGGCGCCCTTCCTTGGTAATAAATATATTGCTGCTTTTAACGTCCCTGTGAACGAGTGTATTTTTATGCGCATAGTCGAGGGCTTTTGCAACGGGGGCAATTATCCTTGCCGTTTCATCCACTGATATGGGTCCGCGTGCCATAAGTAGCTTATGCAGGTCGCGTCCTTCAAGGAATTCCATTGCCATAAAGTGCACGCCGTTTTCAATGCCTTCCTCGAAGATCTTAATTATATTGGGATGATTTAGTTTTGAGAGGGCCGCGGCCTCGCGGTGGAAGCGTCCCACGTATTCCCTTTCTTCAGACAAGTGAAGGGGCAGCACCTTGAGGGCGACGTCGCGTTCAGTATTTATCTCGCTTGCCCTGTAGAGAACAGACATCCCCCCGTGTCCCAGCTGGTAGACAATTTTATATTTGGACGCAAGAGCCCTTCTGACAGCTGATATCGGGTCAGCTGAAGTTGAGGACTCTTCGAGCCATTCGCCGCAGAAGCGGCATTTAATTGCCGAAGCCCTTATTATTTCCCTGCAGAACGGGCAGAGTTTTGTTTCTTCTTCAGGAAGCATGAGAACAATTATGAATTTTGAATTTTAAGTTTTGAATTAAGAATTATAAAACAGGAAAAGGAAAAATTTAATAGTATGGAACTAGTCATGGTGCTGCTTTCGTATTTGTGAGTTTTATTGTATCTGAAGATTTCAGGTTAATACCTTTGACAACTTTATTTACCGCGGCATCCTTTCCTCCGGGCGTTATAAGAGCTTTTTGGGGAGGATGATGTTCAACAGCCGAATAGTTCCTGTATATCAATATTCCTGAAGCCGCAATTATAAAAAGGACGAGGAAGATATTAAGAAATATCCTGAGCTGTGTCCTTTCTGTACCGCCCGGGGCGCGGCTATCCCCCGGGGGGTATTTTCTTTTCAGCACATTTCTCTCCGAGCGTTCCAGGTGCCCATAGCAAGCGAGCACGACGGTAATATTGTCCGCCGATCCGGAGTCGTATGCGTATGCAACCAGCTGTTCAGCCGCGCTCTTGAGTGACCGGGTCCCGACAATATAGTCTTCCAGGGTTTTATATTCAGTAGAAATCTTATCCGTCAGAAGCCCGTCGGAGCAGAGGAGGAGCGCTTCGCCTTCATGGAGCGTATAGTACATTTCCTCTTCGGGGAATATGTCGGGCTTATCCTGTCCACCGTTAATTGCGCGCACAAGGAGGTGGCTGAAGCGCTGGAGTTTCGCGGGGTCCGCCTTTGAGCCAAGCTCCTTCTGGAGCTGCCGGACGTAGGTATGATCTTCCGTCATAAGCTGGAGGTTTCCGCGTTTGAGGAGGTAGAGCCTGCTGTCGCCCAGGTTGCCGACTACATATTTATCCCCTGCAACAAGGGCGCATGCAAGAGTAGAGCCCATGCCTTCCAGTTCCGGTTTTTCCTTTTGTTCCTTAGCCACCGCCTCCTGAGCCAGGTCGAATATTCTCCGGAGCATTTCCTTCAGGTCCTCGGGGTAGACGCGCGTAGTGAAATTATCGTTCAGGTAGTTCTTAGCCGTTTCGATTACGATTCTGCTTGCGACCTCTCCACCTGCGGCGCCTCCCATACCGTCGGCCACGGCGAGGAAATACGCATTCCCGTTAAAGGACAGTGTGGTGCAGGAATCCTCATTATTACTTCTCCTGCCGGTATATGAAACCGAATAAAGTTCAAGTTCAGGCATTTATTTAGCCGGGAATTATTAATTTATTTTATACTGAAATTCCAGTTCTCCTGTTCTGATTTTAGCATCAGGTTTTAGTTCCGCGCATTCGCCCGGTTTAAGCTCCACGCCGTCGACCTGTGTAAGGTTTGTCTCGCTTAAGTTTCTGACGAAGAGCTTATGGTCCTTATAGATCAGTTCAGCCTGCCTGCGCGAGACGGTTCTGAACTTTTCATTAAGCTGGATGTGGGCGTAAGCCCTTTCGCCGGTAACCACTTCCCTGCCGATTGAGACAATGCTTCCCTCGGATGTAGGGAATCCGGCAATTCTGAAAGATTTTCCGGTGTCGTCGCCCGAGATGATTTCGAGGACTCCGGGAATAAAGGTGATTGTCTGCGGAGCGGCAGGAACTATTTTTATAGTCCTGAAATCAGAATCAAAGAACGGTGCCTGTATTTTTTTCTCTGTCTTAAGCACTTCCCTGCGCGGAGGCATTTCCGCTCTTGGAGGCATTTCCATTCCGGGCGAAGGTTTTTCAATTACCGGCTCCATGCGCGGTTTTGCCTGGGGAGGCTCATACTTTTCAGCCACCGGCTTCTCTGGCCCACGGGTATCCGGAATATGCATTGTTTCGCTTTGGGGTGTTAGAGGGAGCGCATAGATTACCTCCTCATAATTTCTTTCCCTGCGCCTTGAGATCTGTGTATAGATAAATATGGCGGCAAGGAGAACAAAGAGCACAACAAGGAGTATAACCAGAGGGTCTGTTCCTTCAGAGGCGGCGGAAGTTGAAGCAGGTTCAAGTGAGCTTCTTGAGCGTTCACTGATAAAAGCCTCACTGTTCGAAGGGTCGATATATACCGTGCCTGTAACCCTGTAGCGCTTAAAGAGTTCGGGTGCAGTGGAGGAGGTATTAACCTTTATGGAGCCGCCGAACTGGCCGCTTATCATATAATAGCTTGTTGTAGATGAGGTAGACGGCACGTATTGTGTTACAATCCCCTCAACTTCCACGGCCTGGGAGCTGAAGGACCGGGAATTTTTAGTAATCTCCTCAATTGCAATTTTCTTCGGCTGGGAAAAAATTATAGCGGACCAGAATAAGACCAGTAAAGCTGAAGCCGGCACAATATATTTTCTCATACTCTCATCCTCACATTCATTACTTTATATTTTAAGCATACACAAAAGGCATAGTTTCCCATGCCCGGAATTCCATTTTTTCACGGGTCTCTTTTCTTCCGGCACATTCACCCCTATTGAATAAATATAAAAGAAAACCCCTATTTTTCAATCTTATGCCTTTGCCCTGATCTTTAGGGCATGTGAAAAGAGCCGCTATTCTTTAAATAATAAACATAAAAGGGTATATCTTGTATATTCAGGCCCGGAAATGGTGATTTAAATCACCGGGGACAGGGTGATGTTGTTTTTAATCACCTAAAATCTTATACTTTTTTATAGAGCCATCCACCTTCCAAAGGAAAAATGATCCGTCATCTTATATTTCTCTTCTATTTGAGTATTTACCTGAAAGGATAAAAAGGGGTGGACAGAAAGCGTGAAGGTTTGATTACAGGCGTCATTAAGAAATGACGCAGATACCGGTTTGAAAGGCAACGAATTTATTTTCAACAAAAGCAAAGCATGTGATATGAATAAAACGCTGCTGTCAGTATTTATAATACTCTGCCTATGCTGGCCTTTAAGGGCGCAGCAGGAAAAGATCAAAGTAACTTCCGAAGCCTCTGAGGGAAAGGTTTTTATCTACTATGAGCTCCAGGGCAACCCATCCAAGGAATATGAAGTAGGGGTGAAGTTAAAACGCACTTCGCAGCCGAGCTTCAGCTACACGCCTGAAGACCTTGAAGGAGACGTAAACGGAGGCAAATTTGCCTCGGGTAAAAGGAAGATCATCTGGATACTTTCTGCCAGTGAAAAAAAGATGTTCGCTGACGGTGAGGACTTTTACTTTGAGGTTACTGCAAACGCTGCCGGAGAAGGAACCGCCTGGTACTACTATGTAGGGGCGGCACTTGTGGCAGGAGGCGCCGCGGCGGCAATAATTACATGGAACGCGCAGGGTGATTCCGGGGGGCAGACGGGCACACAAGGACTTCCCACTCCCCCGGGCAGGCCGTAGAAGGAAGTATGCAGTAAGAAGGAAGTAGTATGCAGGAAGAAGGATGCAGTGGGATTCAGCATCGGTGCAATGAAATAATTCTTTAGCAGAGACGACAACATGAAACTATTCTTCATAATAATTGCCATTATGATTACAGCCATCAGTGCCCGGGCGCAGGTTAAAGGCACCTCGGCGCCAATGCGGATTGTACCAAAAACCCAGGCGGGAGCCTACTCAGGCGCAAAGCTTACGCCGCCGGTAATTTCAATAAGCTCTCCCCTTCCGGGCAAAGGGACGAAAGTTATAAGCAGCCAGGCCGTTGTTTCAGTAAAAGGCACGGCGCTTTCATTAAACGGTGTAAGGCTTGTTACGGTAAACCGCCAGAGGGCGATACTGCTGGAAGACGGGAGCTTCAGCGCCGATGTAGGGCTTAAGACCGGGGATAACGCTCTTGTAATAAGCGCCACGGACAGCAGGGGCAATACGGCAACAGAGACACTATTTGTAACGCGCAGGTAAGGATTTACGTGCAATTGGTGCATGGGAAAAGTTTTTTAGAATGAGATTTTATGCAAAGGGATATGAAAGAGGGCAAATGAAAAAGCTACTGTTTGTTTTAATGTTTCTTCCTGTCTGCCTGAATGCCGCTGCTTCCCGCTCCGGGGTATTGAATGCCGGGAAACCGGGCGAAGCAAAAGGCATAGCATATATATTTTCCGCGGCGCTTGATACAAATCCCGCACCTGCAGACACAATTATTCTTACCTCACCCGCGGGGGGTGAATCGTGGCCCGGAGATACTTACCAGAATGTCACCTGGCAGAGCCAGAATATAGATAATGTTACTATCAGCTATTCTTCAGACAACGGGAAGACATGGGAGGTGGCCTCGGCAAGCACGCCTGCTTTCCACGGGAGTTTTCTATGGGCCGTGCCAAAATATGCATCCACGCAATACAGGATAAAAGTTGCAGACGCGGCTAACGATTCTGTAAATGTTGTGTCCAATACTTTTTCAGTTTATACGCTTCCCGCGGTTTCCACAAGTCCGGCAAGCGATGTAACGGGCAGTTCAGCAACATTTAACGGGCTTGTTAATGCCAACAACTCGGATGTAACTGCGGCATTTGAATACGGCACGGACACTACTTACGGCTTAAGCGTAAACGCAGCACAAAACCCCGTAAATGGAGCAACAGACGTAACTGTAAGCGCACAGGCTGCAGGCCTTCTGGAAGGTACAACATACCACGTAAGAGTACGGGCCCAAAGCGCCGCGGGAACAGTATATGGGAACGACATTACATTCACCACAGAAAAGCCGTCGCTTACACTTCTTTCCCCCGTGGGAGGAGAGCTCTGGCTCTCGGGTTCGGCTCATGATATCACCTGGAGCAGCCGTAATATAAAAAACGTAAGGATCAGCTACTCCGCAGACAACGGTCAGAGCTGGAGCATAATTGCCTCAAGCCTGCAGGCCTCTTCGGGGAGCTATTCGTGGAAGGTGCCTGACAACTTATCCTCGGGCTACAGGGTGAGGATAAGTGATGCTTCCAACTCTACGCTTTTTTCCGTTTCAAATTCATTTACTGTTTATTCACTTCCCTCGGCACAGACAAATGCCGCAAGCGATGTAACGGTTAATTCAGCCACACTTAAGGGAACGGTAAGCGCGGGCAATGGAGCTACATCTGTGACATTTGAATACGGCACAACCGTCTCCTACGGATCTACAGTAAATGCATCGCCGGGCCCGGTAGACGGGACTATGCAGACAGACGTAAGCGCCAGGCTGGAAGGGCTTTTAACTGGTACAACATATCACTACAGGCTTAAGGCAGAAAGCAGCGCAGGGGTTGTTTACGGCTCCGACAGGACGTTTACAACTGACGCCATAACACTTTCACTTACCTCCCCTTCCGGAGGTGAAAGGTGGCGCTCGGGTGTAACCCGCACAATTGCATGGTCGGGCAGGAACCTCAGCGGGGTTATTTTAGAATATTCGACAGACAACGGGTTAAACTGGAATTCAATAAATAACGGGAACCCGGTTACTTCGGGAAACTCCTACCCGTGGCGGGTGCCGGACGTTCTCTCCTCTGAATACGTGATAAGGGCATCGGAGCAGTCAAATCCGGCCTTAAACTCCGTCTCGGGCACTTTTTCCGTATATTCGCTGCCCGCGGCCAAAACGAATAATGCTTCTGACATTTCTGTAAACTCGGTTAAGCTGAACGGCTCTTTGAGCGCGGGGAATTCCATGACCACAGTCAGTTTTGATTACGGAACGACCTCGGCCTACGGCAATTCCATAAGCGCACTTGAAAGCCCTGTAAGCGGCACAGGTCAGACTGAGGTCACTGCAGTTTTAAGCGGGCTTAAACCGGCAACAACATATCACTTCAGGATCAGGGCTGCAAATGAAGCAGGGACGGTCTTAGGGGACGACGTAACGTTTATTGCCGACAGCATTAATCTTGCGCTTTCTTACCCCACAGGGGGTGAAGAGTGGCCCGCAGGCTCGGAGCAGAAAATAACCTGGACGAGCAGGAATGTTAATTTTGTTATGATACTTTATTCTTTAGACGGCGGGAAAAGCTGGATCACGCTGGCCGAGGCCGCTCCGGCCTCTGAGGGGAGCTATCAGTGGAAGGTGCCCGACTCGGTTTCATCATCTTACAAAATAAAGCTAATTGACGCCGGGAATTTATTTTTAAGTTCATCTTCCGGCCCGTTTTCAGTTTTTACTGAACCCACAGCCGTAAGCAATGCCCCTTCAAATATTACAATAAGTTCTGCGGTAATAAGGGGCTCTGTAATGGCGGGGAATTCGCCGGCAACAGCAGCCTTTGAATACGGCACCACGGATGCTTACGGTTCAAGAATAGTTGCCCAGCAGAACCCGGT
Organism: Ignavibacteria bacterium; assembly: GCA_025612375.1. Taxonomy (NCBI): domain Bacteria; kingdom Pseudomonadati; phylum Ignavibacteriota; class Ignavibacteria; species Ignavibacteria bacterium. The sequence continues at coordinate 52,082 of JAAXKN010000014.1, read as the reverse complement.
TTCAGGAACATCCTTTGTGTATGTATCGGCCGAACTGACGGGGCTTTTGCCTGCAACGACTTATCATTACAGGGTATCGGCGCAGAACCCCGCGGGTACATCATACGGGAAAGATATTACATTTACGACCGACAGCATAAAACTTGCTATTTCAGCCCCCGTAGGAGGAGAAAGCTGGAAAGCCGGGTCGCTGCAGTACATTACATGGTCGGTAAAAAACCTGGAAGACCTTAAAATTGATTACTCGACAGACGACGGGAAAAGCTGGATTACCATTACACCCGGCACACCATCAATTACAGGAAGGTATCCCTGGATAGTACCGAACACACTCTCCTCACTTTACAGAATAAGGATCAGCAATGCGCAGGATTCGCTCATAAGCTATACGTCAAAAGCTTTTTCTGTCTACGCGCTTCCCGCTGTTATTACAAGCGACGCCTCAAACATTACGCTCAACTCGGCTGTCTTATATGCTTCTGTAAATCCCGGCAATGTGATTTCAACCGTTATCTTTGAATACGGGACTTCAACAGCCTACGGACTGACCATACCGGCAACTCCGGACACCATAAGCGGAACATCGGCCACAGACGTAAGCGCTTCGATAAACGGGCTTTCGCAGGGGAACATTTATCACTTCAGGGTCAGAGCCAACAGCAGCCTTGGGAATTTTTACGGCGACGACAAGACATTTACCACAGACGGCATTACACTTACGCTTACTTCGCCGACAGGAAGCGAACAGTGGCTAACGGGCACAGTGCAGAACATTTCCTGGCGGAGCAAGAACGTAGCAAACATAAAGATAGAGTACTCCACCGATAACGGCAGCAGCTGGATTACGATAGTCCCGTCCGTTGCCACTTCACAGAGGAGCTACCAATGGACGGTTCCTTCGCAGGTGTCCTCAAAATACAGGGTAAGAATTACCGATGTAACAAACGCGTCATTAAATGCGGTTTCAAACAGCTTTTTAGTCTATTCCACTCCCTCTGCTGTAACTAAAGGCGCAACCGACATTACGCTCAGCTCTGCATACTTAAGAGGCACCGTAAATGCGGGCAGCCTGCCCACGCAGGTTTCCTTTGAGTTCGGGACAACTACAAGCTACGGCACGGTTATCAAGGCACAGGAAAGCCCTTTATACGGCGCGGGAGATGCCGAGGTGAGCGCACAGGTGTCGGGGCTTACTGCGGGCACAACCTATCACTACAGGGTAAGAGCAATAAGCCTGGCCGGAATTGCCTACGGCAGCGATGCGGCATTTACAGCTCTGAAGCCCGAGCTGAAACTGGTGAGTCCCACGGGAGGTGAAGAAATTGTGGGGTCCGTCCAGTATGTCATTACATGGACGAGCAGCAACGTTTCCAGGATCAGCATTGAGTATTCGACCGATAACGGGCAGAACTGGCAGACGATTGCCTCGGACATTCAGGCCTCACAGGGCAGCTACGTATGGAATGTGCCCAACGATATCAGCTCTTCTTCCTGCATGCTGAGAATAAGGGATAACAGCTCACTTACTACAGACACTGTTAATAAGGCCTTTAAGATCAGGACGTATGCGCAGGCAATTTCGCTGACGGATGTGGTATTTGCCTTCAGCTCGCCCATACAGAAATCGAGCTACAGGATGATAGGCATTCCGGGCGAGTCATCATCGCTAAAGCTTTCGCAGTATGCGCAGGGAGAGGCAAAGAAGGACTGGACGATGTATTACGACAACGGCAAGGACGCGGACTATTTTGTTGAGTACGACGGCTCGTCAGTCTTTACTTTCGCCCCGGGAAGAGGGTTCTGGATTGTGAGCAGAAACCCGGTTAAGCTTTCGGGAGAGGTTAAGACTGTAGCGCTTTCTTCTGGAGGAACATATTCCATAAAGCTGGATCACGCGGGGTGGAATATAATTACCAATCCCTTTGAGATACCGATACTCTGGTCAAATGTCCAGGGGTTAAACTCCGTAACAGAGAAAATATCGGGCTGGAGCGGGAGCGGTTTCAGCGACGCACAGGTTATGGCGCCTTATGAGGGGTATTACTTTTATAACAGCCGGAACCTTAAGGAGCTGAAGCTGGCATACAAGCCTGTTTTAAGCGGCACAGCTTCAATGGCGCTGCTTTCAAAGAAGGGTTCTACTGAGAAGGGTTCTAATGATAACAGCTCAATTTCCTTCAGCCTTATGGACCAGGATGAGGTAAAGTCGCACGTGGTAGCCGGGATCGACAAAAACTCTGCCGATGACTACGACACGCTGGATGCCATGGCGCCTCCGGGGGACTTTGAGGAGCTGGGGATGCGCATTATAGACAACAATATTTCCACCGGATGGAAGCAGCTTTTCACAGAGTTCAGGAGTGAAGTAGGTGAAGGACAGAAGTTTACTCTGAGGGTTAAGAATAACACGGAACGGGTGCTTAAGCTTAAGTGGGAAGGAACGGATAATTTCAAGGGGTATGAGGTCTGCCTTATAGATAAAAGGCTCAGCAAGGCTTACGACCTCAGGAAGGAAACGGATTTGACGCTGCCTTCATACGCAAAGCTTATGGATATGGATCTTTTAATCGGCAGCAGCGCTTATATTAAGGAAGAAAGCCGCAAGCTTATGCCGCAGGAGTACGCGCTTTTCCAGAACTATCCGAATCCTTTTAATCCCGCGACGCTTATAAAGTACTCGCTGCCGCAGGATGCGTTTGTGAATATAAAGGTATACGACATGTTAGGCCGCCTGGTAAAAGATGTAGTAAACAGCTTCAGCGAGGCGGGGTATCACGAGGTGAGTTTTGACGGAAGCACCTTTGCCTCAGGAGTCTATTACTATTCGATGGAGGCGAAGGGATCTGACGGGAATGTCCGGTTCCGGGAGGCAAAAAAGATGCTTCTTATAAAGTAATGAACGCTTGATTATAGGAGGAAAAATACGGAGTTTTATCCCTGAAAAAATTTTTTTGAGGGGATATAATGCTGAAGTTTATTTTTTCTTTTATAGTATTTATACATGGGTTTATACATCTTTTAGGTTTCTTAAAAGAGTGGAAGATTTCCGAGGTCAAAGAGCTGACGGGGAAAACCCTTTTCCCCATGACGGCAGCAATGGCTAAAGCAGCAGGGCTGCTCTGGTTATTAACATGCATTTTATTTGCCGCAGCTGCAATTTCTTACCTTATGAAGCAGGGCTGGTGGTGGATTCCCGCATCAGTTGCGCTTATCGTTTCACAGGCACTTATTATCACCTACTGGCACGATGCAAAGTTCGGCACCATAGCAAACGTAATCATTCTTGTAATGTGCGTAATAGGCTACGGCGACTGGAGCTTCAGCAGGATGGTTAATAGTGAACTGCCGTCATTTGTCTCCCAGAGCCCCGTTAAATCTGAAGTTATAAAAGACAGTGACATTTCAGGGCTTCCTCCCGCAGTGCAGAAGTGGCTGAGGCGTTCAAACGTGATAGGTAAAGACATGGTTAAGACCGTGCGCTTAAAGCAGACCGGGCAGATGCGTACAAGTCCCGAAGGAAGCTGGTGGGCATTTAAGGCCGAGCAGTATTTTACCGTAGACAGGCCGGCCTTCCTGTGGAAAGTGGACGTAAAAGCAAATCCGTTTCTTTACATGACGGGGCGCGACATGTATCATAACGGCCGGGGGCAGATGATGATAAAAGTGATGTCGCTTGTGCCGGTAGTGGATGTAAAGGGCAAGGACATAGATCAGGGAGCGATGCTGAGGTTTTTAGCAGAGGGCACCTGGTTCCCGGCGTTTGCATTAAGCAGTTATTTAAGGTGGGAAGAGGTGGATTCATTAAGTGCAAGGGCAACGATGACCTATGGGGGTATTGAAGCCTCGGGTGTATACAGGTTTAACTCAGATGGTGACCTGGTAAGTTTTGAAGCTATGCGTTATTACTTCCGCAAGGAAGGCTCCACGCTTGAGAAGTGGTATATAGAGATAGACAAGGACGGATACAAAGAATTCGGCGGAATGAGGATTCCGGCCAAAAGCAGTGTAACGTGGAAGCTGAAAGACGGCGATTACAAGTGGCTGAATGTGGAAGTGACGGAGATGGGATTCAATAAATGAGGAAAAGGTCCGACATGAGGAAAAGGTCCGACATGAGGAAAAGGTCCGACGTCCGACGTCCGACGTCCGACGGAAAGAGCCATTAAAGACAAGTCATCCATCCGGGATTCTGCAATTGCGTTATGCTAAATGCTCTGTTAATATTCTGCTTTGGGGCAGGGAGCGGTCCCTGCCCGCGGTGTTCGAGTTCAATATATTTCTTCTGCTTTTAGAACTGCCTTTAGCTCATCTTTTTGTTCTTCCTGCGCCCAGGCTTTGGGGGTGGAGATGAGATAGTAGGCTGCGAGATATAAAAGTCCTGCTATGATGAGTGAAACGGTGAAGCCGCAGGATATGGCTATTAGTATTATGAGAGCTGAACCTAATACGGATGCGGCACCGTTTATGGCAAAACCCCAGTCTATGAGCTCTTTTACCCTTAGGGTTCCCTTCGGGAACGGGATGCCCATGAAAAATCCCAATGGGGCAATCATTACTGATGAAATAACTATCCTTGCAAACATTGAAAAGTCACCCATCAGATAAAACATCCTGCTGAATAAAATTATGTCAAGCACGATCCACACAATAATTCCGGTAAACGCGGTTTTTGCCTGAATTTTTTCTGCAAATCGGCTTCCTATTCCAGACATCAACAGCAGGGTTAGTAATATCGTTACTACGCTGTAGGAAGACGGGCCTATATACATTGTGTACTGCTGCATCAGTATTACTTCCAGTATCATAAACGCCATGCCGATTGAGAAGAAGTACAGCCACGGATAGGGCCTCAGCCTGGGTCCTTTTGTAAAATACGGAACGCAGTTAAGTGGAATAATAATTAATAATATTACGGCAATTATTATTACGATCATCAGTTTTGACAATGGGAAACCTTTGAAGTCGTAGGGCGTAATCTTATCCAGTTTGGACAGTGAGAAATTGCGCCAGAGGCCCAACTGGGCTGTAAAGGGACGGTTATCGGTGCATGGGGATATGTCAATCCCCGCTTTCTGTGAAGCCTCTTTCCACCCCTTGTTTACAATTACGTCTATCAGGTTTCCTTTTAAGGAATCCGCAGCCGGGTGCATTACGACCCTGAAGTTTTCCATTTCGGGTTTTGTGCGGCCGAATGCAAGGTCAATTATTTCAGGCGTAAGGGGCTGCTTTGAAATCAGCATCATCATGCGCTTCATTTTAGGAACGTCGTAGACCGCGAAGTGGCGCTCAGGATTTTCAACTTTCATTTCTTTTAAGGCTTCCATGAGTTCACCCGTAAGTCGAGGGATGTAGAACTGGTGGTCCATCATCATAAAGCCGTCTTCAGACATGGCGTTCCAGTAGTCCTTAAATGCATCGGTTGTAAAAAGGTAATTTTCAGCTAGAGCGAATGCGCCCGAAGTAAGCGCCGCAAAAGTGTTTGAGCTGAAAGAATAAATGAGGTCGAATTTGTTATGGAAGCGCCTGATGTACGTCCTGGCGTCCTCGGTAACAACTTTTACTCTGGGGTCCCTGTAAATGTAGCCCGAGAATTTTGCAAGCCCGCCGTCTTTCATGAGGTAATTGATCTCGGGGTTGACCTCAACGGCGTGGATTTCTGTGGCCCCGGCCTGAAGCGCCTGAAGGACGTCCACTCCCCCGCCTGAACCCAGTGAAACAAAGCGGCAGTGGTCAAATCTGTTTATGAGGTAGCTTACGTCAAGCGCAAACTGGAACTTCATGGAGTCGGGGCGGTTCCAGTTGCCGTCAAATCTTGTTGTGAATGTGTACGCGGCGTTATCAATATTCATTCCGATCAGGTCTTTATCGTACTGAAAAGCTTTTATCTTCGACATGGCATCCCAGTGCTTATAGATAATAGCGCCCTTATATTTGTCCGTTCCTTTGGCGTCCAGCATCTTTTCGGAATTTACAGAGAGTATAATCATTGCCAGAGCAAGGAAAGCCGGGAGGAGTTTCATCCATCTGCGGCTATAAAGGAAAGAGGCAATAATAAGGGGAAGCGGAATAAGGAACGTTGTTACGGGAGTGCCGTACCAGTTCATAAGGGTAATTGAAAGCACCACTCCCATGGCCGCGCCTATAAGGTCAGTCATATAAAGCCTGGGCATATCGGAATAGTTATTCCTGAAGAGTTTGGAAAGCGCGATGCCGCCTATTAAAAATGACGAGCTTAAAAGAAGAACTGTTGCAAGCAGTTTCAGGAGCATCAGGGGGCTTGAGAAAAGCCGCGTAAAGTCGAGGTTAAGAAGGAATACCAGCGGAGGTCCTGCAAGAGCCATTAAGGCTGAGAGGGAGAGGAGCATTCCCAGGTTATCCTTTTCATTTAATTTAGGGAAGAGGCGGAGTGTAAGTCCCCCTAGTCCAAGTCCCATTATTGCGAGTGAAAGAATAAGGAAAGCGAAGGTATAGAAGAATTCGGCCGAGAAAATGCGCGTCCATGAAAGCTCGAGGGCGATCATGGAGAAAGACAGCAGTGCCACGGCGGCATATTGAATTTTTTTCATAATTATTCCCCAAGGTTTTTATCTGTCATTTTGACGCATGGGAGGGAGGAATGGGAGTACCGTTCATCAGGGAATAACGCCGATAATCAAATAATGGGCGAGCCGCCGCTCGCCCCCACAAAAATTTAGAATATTAAAGTCTTATTACGCCGAAGATCTGGTAGGCGAAGACGTAGAGAGTTACCAGGACGGCAAGCCAGCCGGCGATGTCGAGCATGAAGCCCGCCTTTATCATGTCACGCACTTTTAAGTAGCCCGATCCGTACACAATTGCATTGGGCGGTGTGGCAACGGGAAGCATGAAGCCTAAGGATGCCGCAAGTGCGGCGCCGACTGCAAGTGCCACGACGTCGTTACCCATATTCCTGGCTATTGAGATTACCACGGGGAGCATCATTGAGGCAACTGCGGTGTTTGAAGTTACTTCAGAAAGAAAATCTATCATTACAACCATAAATATCAGCATCAAAAGCGTTGAAGGCATTCCGGCAAAGGATATAAATGAAGACGCAAGGTATCCGGCAAGTCCCGTTCTGAACATGCCGTCGGAAAGCGCAATGCCGCCTCCGAATAAAAGCAATACTCCCCATTCCACGCTCTGCGAATCCTTCCAGTCGAGAATGAAAGTGTGTTTTTTCACGTCGGACGGAATAATAAAAAGGAGGAATGCCGCAAAGAGAGCTATTACGTATTCGTCAAACCATGAAAGCCTGTCCGAAAGCCAGGAAGGAAGTATATATGGCCAGAAGGGGCTTGAGATCCAGAGGAATACTGCAAGGAGGAAGACTCCTGCAATTATTTTTTCTTCTTTTGAAACGGGTCCCAGTTCCGCCTTAAACTTAAGCAGGAGTTCTTTACCTCCTTTAATTGTTTTGATTTCGGGAGGAAATATTTTCATCAGTATGAGCCATGCAAGAGGCGTCATGATCATTACGCAGGGGACGCCGAACTTCATCCAGTCCACAAAGCTAATCTTAGCATATCCGGAGGCCGAGAGTACAGAAAGGCAGATCCCGTTTGGGGGCGTACCGATAACGGTTCCGATTCCGCCGATTGATGCCGAATATGCAATGCCCAGCATGAGGGCTTTTCCCATATTTGAGCTTCCGGCTTCAAGTCCTACGAGTCCCAGTATACCGAGTCCCAGAGGCAGGAACATTGCGGCAGTTGCAGTATTTGATATCCACATTGAAATAAAGGCAGAGACAGACATAATGCCCAGGACAACGAGTCTGGGTTTATTTGCCAGGTTGCCGCGCGTGAGGATATATAAAGTCAGGCGGCGGTCGAGGTTCCACTTATGGAGCGCCGCGGCGATAAGGAATCCCCCGAGGAAAAGGAATATAACGGGGTTGGCGTAGTTTATGAATGTATTCTTAGCGTCAAAATTATATATCTTTCCGCCGAAGACCCCGGTTACGTGAAAAAGCGGGAATATTACTCCCGGCAAAAGTGCAGTAACGGGGATCGGGAGTGCCTCGGTTATCCACCAGCAGATCATTATAGCGAGTGTGGCAAGGACGGTTTTGGTGCCGAAGGCGGCTTCCATAACCTGAGGAGAGGAGGCGTTCATTTTAAGGGAGTCTGCCGCCATCTGTATAAATACTCCGGGCACGGGCAGAATCATTATTATCACGAACAGTACAAGTCCAAGTGCAAAGCCGATCTTACGGCTTTTAAGTTCAAGAGATTCCCCCATACGGCAGCTCCGGAATTGTGGTATGAACTGTAACGGAACGGATTTAATACCGAAAAATAGGAATCTTTAAGTAAAAAACAAGTTCGACGTGAAGGGAGGTCCGACGTCCGACGTCCGACGTCCGACGGGAAGAAGGTCCGACGGGAAGAGGGTCTGATGTACGACGTCGGAGACGCCGAAGGCGTTTGACCTTGAATTTCTTGAAAATATGGAGTATTTAAATATAACTCTGCCTTGGGCAGGATTTTATAATAATAAATGGAGGAGATGAATATGGGATTGATGGATGATATCAAAGGCGCGGCAGGCGGAATGCTGGGAAACCTGGGCGGACAGAATTCAGGCATAACAAATGCTCTTCTGCAGATGTTTACGCATAATGAACATGGCGGAATCCAGGGAATGATTCAGTCGTTCCAGCAGAAGGGACTTGGAGGTGCTATACAATCGTGGATAGGCAAAGGTGAAAACCAGCCTGTATCCAAAGAACAGATCAGAGAGGGTATGGGAGAGGAAAGGATACAGAACCTGGCTACAAAGACGGGACAGTCGCCCGACACGGTTGCATCAAAACTGCAGGAAGTACTGCCGAACGTTGTTGACAAACTGACACCCGACGGCAATGTGCCACAGCAAAGTACGCTCCAGCAGGGAATTAACTTCATAAAAGAAAAACTGTAAGAGATGATATAAGAATGGGCAGATTGTGAAATCCGCCCATTCTTATATTATTATGATTTATTACTTCACGAGAAGAAGTTTCCTGGCTGAAGTAAACTTTCCTGCCTGTATCCTATAGATGTAGATTCCGCTTGTAAGCTTTGAGGCGTCAAATTCCACCTCGTAATTTCCAGCCCCCTTTTCCTGGCTGACAAGAGAAGCTATTTCACTTCCAAGGACGTCATAAACCTTAAGCGTCACGAATGCCCTTTCGGGAAGGCTGTAGCGTATCTTTGTTGAAGGGTTAAATGGATTAGGATAATTCTGTTCAAGGGAATAGTTATCCGGTATACCATGCCTCAGTTTCTCTTCAACTCCTGTTGTTTTATCGTAAGGGGCAAGAAAAGCGCTAAGGTTTTTGCGGACGGTTACGTATGCTTTTCCTCCGGAGGTATATTCGGTTGAATTTTCGGTTTCCGAATATTTTATGGCGTAACCGCTGTCGGAACGGCTTACATGAGTTCCAGGTGTGGAAGAGAAGGAAAAGTCGACGGCGCCACCCCCCTCGCCATCTCCCGCGTAAGGCCGCCAGCCAAGGTCACCTCCTTCAGGAGGGATGCCAAAAAGTTTTCCGTTGTAGCTTGCCTTGCCGGGATATCCAATATCAAGAGTAAAGGATTCCGTAGAGTCGTTGAAATCGAGGAACAGGCTGATTTCCTTTGTTATTGATGCGTTTCCGGAAACCCTGTCGTTTCTTACATCAGCCGTATTGAGCTTTCCCGTGATATATTCAAATGATTTTGAGGTTGAAAATTCCGAATAGTTTCCGCTTCCGTTTACAGACAAAGGGTGCCTGACAGCATTGTCATAATTAAAGAATGCCGATGAATCGGAAATATTTTCAAGTATAGCGGAAACATGGCCGCCGGCAAATGAAGAAGACTGTTCGCTGCTTCTGCCTGCAAAGTACTCGTTGCTCCAGGATGTATCACACTGATAGGTTCTGGACTCTGAGAACTGAGCATTGAATTTCCAGTATTTTACGGGAGGCTGTTTTACATTGATGAGTTCAGTCCCTATGAACATAGCGGGCCTTCCGGAGGGTTTTTCATGGACATAATAAGCGTGAAGGATGCCGGTAGTCTGCTGGCTGCCGGTGGTAAACTTTACCTTGGCAGTTCCGCTTTCATCTGTAACAACCGATTTCACTTCAAATTTTCCGCCCGTAGAGGCGTCCAGGGGGTTTCCCTCGTAGTCGTTTCCTTCAAATAGGATCTCCCTGTTCTTAAGGGGCACGCCATCGCAGTCGATCATTTTAATTTCAACGTCGATAGTTTCATTTACATCAGGGTCTTTTTTTGAAGGTTTTATTTCTATTTCAGGCTTCGAGCCGGATGCCGATATATCCCGGATAGCCACTTTAGTATCTGAATTTCTTTTCTCCAATTCAAAATTCCTTATAATTGAAAGGAGGGGGGATATTTTTTCAGCCAGGCCTATGCCCACACTTTGAATTGGAGCAGATTCGGCAGATAAAGTAAAGGGAAGTCTTCCTGAGGCTACAACTTCCCTGCTCCATGCAGCCTCCAAAGATATCATTGCCGTATAGCTGCCATTTGAGCCTGTGACCTCACCCGTCAGAATATAGTCGGCGCTTTCCACAGCTCCCGCCGGGGGAAGATTAGAGTATTCGGGACCGAATCGGAGTGTATCGCCCTGGAGATCGGATGCATTTACCATTGCACCATCGAGGAAAGAAATGCAGCTTCCGTAGGGGTATTGATCTTTTACAGAGCCGCGGGCGTAGGGGCCCACAAAAAAGAGTTTGAGGTACTGCATAATTGCATCAGCTTCCGAAGGCCTGGGGACATTTATGGCAAAATCGTAAAGAGCGACCCTGGGGCGCGAGCACTCGCCGCACTCCTGTGCCATGGAGCTGTTAAGATTAAAAATAAAAATGAACAAAAAGGACAAGGAGAAAGAGTAATGTGTTCTGAAAGAGAAGGATTTCATAAGACTCCTGCGGGTAAGTGTCGGATTTTTGTATTCTGAAAACTAAGGCACACGGGAAACAATTGCAAACGGAAACTTTTGCGTGTTTTGGGGATGATAAATGCATTAAGGGAGGAGGATCAGGAGAAAATATTAATTAAGATAAGTACACACCATGCAGAATTTTTAAGAATGGGCAGATTGTGAAGTCCGCCCATTCTTATATTATTATGTTTTTTACTTCACGAGAAGAAGCTTCCTGGCTGAAGTAAACTTTCCTGCCTGTATCCTATAGATGTAGATTCCGCTAGTAAGCTTTGAGGCGTCAAATTCCACCTCATAATTTCCAGCCCCTTTTTCCTGGCTGACAAGAGAGGCTATTTCACTTCCAAGGACGTCATAAACCTTAAGCGTCACGAATGCCCTTTCGGGAAGGCTGTAGCGTATCTTTGTTGAAGGGTTAAATGGATTAGGATAATTCTGTTCAAGGGAATAGTTATCCGGTATACCATACCTCAGTTTCTCTTCAACTCCTGTTGTTTTGTCGTAAGGCGTAATTGTCGCGGTAAGATTCTGCTTTACCGACCTGTGTGCGCCATCGCTGTCATCGGTGGTTTCAGTCTTAGACCAGCTTACAGAGTAACCGCTGTCGGAACGGCTGACATAGACTCCCGGGGCGCTGTCAAAACCTAAGGCTGCCACGTCCCCTCTTTCGAAGGGTCCGCCGTAATCCCACCATCTAACGCTGCCTCCAACGGGAGGACTTCCGTAGTGTCTGGCGGTTGTGAACCCCTTGCCGGAAAATCCAACCGTGAGCCCGAAGTATTCAGTGGTGTCATTAAAATCCATTGTAAGGCTGATATCTTTATCAATTATTGCATCAGCGCTTACATTATCGCTTCTGACGTCGGCAACGTCAAGGGTTCCCAGAGCGTACTCAAAGGATTTTGAATTATAGATTTCAGAGAAGTTTCCGCCTCCGCTGAGTGCGATGGGAGAATGGACCTCATGGTAAAAGCTGAAATGTCCCGCCGCATCTGACATATTATCCAAAATAGCCGTCACGTGTCCGCTTGCCTCTGCCGAGCTCCTGTCGCTGCTTTTGCCCGATATGCCGTAGAAGTCCCACGTGGAATCCCTTTCATAAGTCCTTGTTTCCGTAAAGCTCACGCTGATTTTCCAGAATTCAACCGGGGGCTGTTTAATATTAATTACGGCCGAGCCCATAAACATGGCAGGTTTGCCGGTAGGTTTTTCATGGACGTAGTATGCATAAAGCACGCCGGTGCCTTTTTCGCCTCCGGCCTTAAACTTTGCTTTAGCTATTCCATTTTCGTCGGTTGTAGCCGAGGTGGTTTCGAACTCTCCGCCCGTTGAGGCCTCAAGGGGATTGCCTTCATAGTCGGTGCCTGTAAATTTAATTTCCCTGTTCTTAAGGGGCACGCCGTCGCAGTCGATCATTTTGATTTCGACGTCGATGGTTTCATTTATATCGACCTCTTTTTTAGAAGGTTTTATTTCCATTTCAGGGATGGACGTTTTTGTCCACTTATCCCTTATAGCCACTTTAGTATCGGTATTTCTTTTTCTCAGTTCAAAGTCGCGTATTGTCTTAAGGAGGGGCGAAATTCCTTCAGCGAGTTTAACTGCAGCCTTATCAATCGGGTCCTGGCCGTCGGAGCTGACATCGGTAAAGGCCACAGTAGCCGAAGCCACAACTTCTCTGCTCCATGCAGCTTCAAAGGAAATGGTTGCCGTATAATTTCCCATTGAGCCGTTAACCTCACCGGTTAAGATATAGTCGGCGCTTTCAAAAGTACCCGCGGGGGGGAGGTTTGTAGTTTCAGGGCCGAAGCGGAGGGTATCCCCCTGATATTCCGTTGCATTTATCATCGCCCCGTCGAGCCAGGTAATGCAGCTTCCGTAGGGGTAAGGTTCTCTTACATGGCCGCGTGCAAAAGGGCCCACAAAAAAGAGTTTCAGCCAATTCTGTATAGCCTTTGTCTCAGTCGGCCTTGGAATTTTTATGGCAAAGTCGTAAAGAGCAACTCTTGGGTTAGAGCAGTCGCCGCATTCCTGCGCCGAAAGGCTGTTAAAATTAAAGATTAAAAGTAAGATGAGCAAAACGGACAAAGAAGAATACCGGTATCTGCACAGAGGGAACGGGGTCATAATACTCCTGCTGATTTTTGTTTTTGTAAAACTAAGTACGCCGGGAAACAATTGCAAACGGAAACTTTTAGTTCGTTTTTGTGATAAAAATGAACAGGAACGAATATTAATTCATATAAATAATCCCCATTATGGGGAATTTTTTAGTATCTTTACTTCGTAATTAATTTCTTTGGCAGGTTTTTGATCTCTACTTATTCTTCGTACGGTATTTCTTCTATTCTCCTTTAAGTTAAGACATTCCTGGCTATGAATTTACACGTCACATTCATTCGCAAAGTATAATACATATGATTAATTCCGAGCATAAGTTTCATATACCCGTTCTGGGTGTGGGTTTTTCAGTGGATACACCTGTAAAGGTGTCAAAATACGGCATTTCATCGGTTATTTCGCTGGTAGATGACACGCTGATGGAAAAGCTGCGCAGGCATTATTCCGAGAAGATGAACAAGCCGTACGAGCCGATTTCCTCAAAGGATTACGATTCCAGGGCTTCGAGGATAACGGCATACCTGAATATGATGAACAGGATAGTAAAGGAGCAGTTTGAGGCTTTAAGGAATTCTGCATTTTCCAAAGGAAGCGAAATAAGCAAATACTTTGAAATGCTGCCCGACTTCTCCTCACTCAAGATGAAGTACAATGAGATGCTGTCCTCCAGGGACGAATGTGTGATAAAGAAGCTGCAGGCATGGCTGAGGGAAAATATATGTCCCGGCTCAATTGACGTAAACATTATGAGCAAGCTGGATAACGGCAGATACACTGCAGAGGGGCAGGCGCTTCCGATGGAATTTAATGATGCGCACGCGGCATTAAGGGGATTTGCGCAAAGCGAGCTTGAGAGTGCAATCATTTTCTCTGCCGGTATGAATCCAAAGCTTTACAGTTATCTGGAGAATTTTGAAGATTTCTACCCCGCAGGTGACGGGCGCATGAAGAAAAAAATTATAATTAAGGTAAGCGATTTCCGTTCGGCTTTAATTCAGGGGAAGTTCCTGGCCAAAAAGGGGCTGTGGATTTCGGAATACAGGATTGAATCGGGACTTAACTGCGGCGGTCACGCATTTGCCTCCGACGGGCAGCTCATGGGTCCCATACTCGGTGAGTTCAAAGACAAAAGGGATGAGCTTTTCCGTTCCGTGCGTGAGATCTATCTTGAGGCGTTAAAGAAGAAGAACATTACGCTTGACCCCTCGGCGCTTGAAATAGACGTTACCGTGCAGGGCGGCGTCGGGAAGTCGGAGGAGCAGAATTTTCTTTTGAGGTATTTCGAGGTTAAGTCTGTCGGCTGGGGAAGCCCGTTTCTGCTTGTGCCTGAGGTAATGAATGTTGACGAGAATACGCTTCAGAAATTAAGTCAGGCCGGTGAAGAAGATCTTTACTTAAGCGGCATTTCGCCACTTGGTGTGCCGTTTAACAGTGTGAGAAACAATGGGAAAGAGTTAGAGAGGATGGAAAGGGTTAAAAGCGGAAAAGCCGGGAGCGCATGCCCGAAGAAATTCCTGCAGTCGAGCAAAGAGTTTTCAGACAGGCCTTTATGCACCGCCTCAATAACATTCATGAACAAGAAGATGAAGAGCCTTAAGGAGATGGGGCTAAGTGAGGAAGAGTACAAAAAGGAATTTGACAAGGCAGCCGAAAAGACGTGTCTTTGCGAAGGGCTTGGGGCATCGGCATTAATTGTAAACGGAATTGAGACTCCGAAGCAGAGTCAGGCCGTGGCAGTATGCCCGGGGCCAAATCTTGCATATTTTTCGAAGGTCACGGGTCTGAAGGAGATGGTGGATCACATTTACGGAAGGATCAACCTTATAACGCATCCCTCAAGGCCGAACATGTTTGTTAAGGAGCTGTCGCTTTACGTGGATTATTTCTTTAAGAAAGCCTCAGAAAGCCTGAAGCCTTATCCGCAGCAGACGGAAACATTTCTCAAGACGTTCAGGACGAATCTTCTGGAAGGGATAAAGTATTATAAGGGGATGATCCCGGATATAACAGAAGAGACAGAAAAGGTAAGACAAAAGATGCGCGAAGAGATAGAGAAGTTTGAAGCAAAGCTTTTGGGGTTTGGGATATAGTTTCTACATTGATCAGAAAAAGAGCCTCGGAGAGGCGAATTGTTTGTAGAAAGTATATCAATAAAAAATAATTCAGAGCTTCGGAGGAGCGACTTGTATATGAGGTATCCACGTTAATCTTCAAGTTACATGTCGCCCTTCCAGGGCTCTGGGTGTTTTTAGGTTGTTCTTTGCTACAGACAATTCGCCTCTCCGAGGCTCTGTAATTTGTCTTTTCCAGATGCTCAGCTTTCCTTAACCTTTATGCCATTATGGGAACCTCAGGCCTGAAAAACTAAAATGAATATGAAAGAATAATCCCCGAGTAATCGCCGCCTGCGATGGGGAGGAAGCGGAATTTAACGTCTTCATTATTGTGTTCCATTACATTCCTGTAGTATGTGCCTACGCTTGCGCCTATTGTATATGTCATCATGCTTGCCGCAACGGCATCTGAAAACCAGTGCATTGTTCCTTTGTGAAACGCGCTTACGCTTGCCATGGTGTATGCCACCCAGCCGTAAGTTAAGTATTTAAGCCACGTTTTCTCGGGGTAATAATTTGAAAGCGCAGATGCAACAGCCATCGCCCCGCCCACGTGTCCCGAAGGCCATCCCCTGTATATGCCGCTTCGTACAAGGCCGAAATTAAACCGGCTGCTTACGGCCTTTCTGTCGGCCGGTGAACTTGCATCGGGATGCGCTCTTCCTGTAATGCCTTTAAGGACGGATATGTAGGCCACAGTTAAAAGTCCTGACTGCAGGACTGCAAACGATGCCCCGATCATCCTGTTGTCGTTATTGTGCTTGCCCAAAAAGTAAAGCACGCCTCCTGTAGTTATGGGGAGCGTGGAGCCGAGCACCACGGCGGGAAGCGCATAATTTGCATATGAGGAATGGTCCATAAAATAGGTAGTTACGTGATAATCAACATCTGTATGGATGAGAGCATAGGTGGATGCAATGCCCGCAAGCTGCAGGAGTCCCTTATAGCCCGAAAAAGCGTTCAGGAAATTATTCCCGATATTATCGAAAGGTGAAATGTGGAGCGCTGTCTGGTTCTGCTCCTCCTGCTGGAGGGGAATCTGGAGCGAGTCTTTCTGACCTATCTCCTGCGGAAATCCCTGGATTGAAAAAACTATAATAGTTATAAATAAATATATTTTTTTCATAAGATCTTCAATTCTCTGGTCTGTGTATTAATTCATGTTAAGGAAAACGGCCGGGATGTCCAATGTAATTCGGAGGAGGCAAGGTTAATATCGTGCTTTATTTTTGTTAAAATTTTAATATTTTACAGCAGACAATAACGGTAATTTATGCTCTACTATGCTCTTAAAGTGATCATATCCTCAGTCCTGATTGTGCTTGTTTCCGAGGTATCCAAAAGGAGCACTTTCCTGGGGAGCGTATTTGCCTCGGTGCCCCTTGTTTCCATACTGGCTTTCATATGGCTTTACGTTGATACAAAGGATAAGCTGAAGGTTGCGGAACTATCGAGGGGAATTTTCTGGCTCGTAATACCTTCCTTATCGATGTTTCTGCTGCTTCCTGTACTAATGAAAAAAATGGGGTTCTACGCGGCTCTTGCGGTTTCAATTGTACTTATGGTTCTGTTTTATTTTGTAATGATCTTTTTACTGGATAAAATAGGGATTAAAATATAAGGAGGCTAAAATGCAGCGGCCATTTACAAAGGAAGCGTTTCTGAATGTGTTTGCAGAGTACAACACTAGTGTATTTCCCCTTCAGATTGTGTTTATTCTGCTGGCATTTGTTTTAATTTACCTTGCCTACAGGAATTATAAGTACTCAAATCTTTTAATCAGCCTATCTCTTGCATTCTACTGGATATGGATAGGAGTGATTTACCACATTTTGTTTTTCAGCGCCATTAACAAAGCGGCATATTTTTTCGGGGCACTCTTTATTCTGCAGGGACTTCTTTTTATTTATGCAGGAGCGATAAGAAAAGAACTTAATTATTCCACGGAAAGGAGCATGGAGGCATACTTCGGCTGGGCATTTATTGCGTATGCTCTTATAATTTATCCCATTCTGGGTATGTTGTCAGGGCACAGCTATCCCAAGGCGCCGACGTTCGGACTTCCCTGCCCCACCACAATTTTTACGTTCGGTATGTTTCTTTTTGTTAAGAACCGCTTTCCGTATTATCTGCTTATTATTCCTGTTCTGTGGAGCATTTTAGGTTTCAGCGCGGCGGTGCAGCTATCGGTTACAGAAGACTTCGGGCTTTCTTTTGCGGGGGTAATTGGACTTCTGCTTATAATTTATTACAATAAAAAAGGCCTTCACGCTGCAGTTAAGGGCTGAGGCTTTTTTGATATAACAAGAGGAATTTCATGATAGACAAAAACACGCTAATATTTGACCTGGAAAGCGCAACCGGGAGGCTTGCCGAGGCCATAGGGGATTTTCCAGTAAATGAGTTTAATAAAAGCGCCTCTATAGGAACGTGGTCGGCGGGCGACATTGCAGAGCACCTTTATATTGTAGAGAGTTTTATAAGTAAAATTATGACGGGCGCCGTGAGGGCATCGGAGCGCGACCCGCTGCAGAAAGCGCCGCTTCTTGGGACCACATTCAAGGATTTTGAAAAGAAGTTTACGGCAGGAAAAGAAATCTACCCCACAGAAGTGCCCAAGAACCGTGATGAGATTGCGCAAAAACTTGTTAACAACAGGACCACTCTCGTTAATACAATAAAAGTGCACGACATGACGGAAAGCTGTCTGGACTTTATACATCCGAAGTTCGGGGAACTGACAAGAGCCGAATGGATATATTTTATTATTTACCACGGCGACCGGCATCTTCAGCAGCTGGAGAATGTAAGGAAATTTATAGCGCTGTAGGAGTTTTAAGGCTAAAAGGAATTTCAGGGGCAGGTTTCTCTTAAAGCGTAACCTGCTCCATATCCATTTTTTCGGTTGAGCTTAAGGGGATGCAGCGTTTAAGGTTTACCTCGCTATCGCATTTCAGGTAGTCCAGCGCCTCATTCATTTTAAGTATTACAGGCATTCTGTGGTGCAGCTTTTCTATGAACTTGTTTGAAGTTGTAGTTATAAGAGATGCGTAGAGCTGCCTGTCCTTTTCCAGATAGAGCGCGGGCACAAAGAAAAATCTTTCATTGGGGAGGAATATCCTGTAAGGGACTTTCCTTGTTCCCTCTTTTTTCCATTCATAGAAGGCCGTCATGGGCACAAGGCATTTATTCTCAGAAAAAAGCCTCTGCCAGTAAGGTTTTTCCTTAATGGTTTCAATCCTTGAGTTAAAGATGAGGGGTGAGTCGTCTGAGAATTTAATTCCCCAGTTCATGGGAATAAGTTTGAGCTCGTTATCCTTTTCAATTACAGTCATAATTTTCTGTGTAGGCGCAATATTCTCTTTCGGCAGTTCTGCCTTAAGAGAGGTGCCTTTAGCCTCAAGGGCGCTGAAAAGGTCCTCTACCTGTACATTATTTTCAAATCTTCCGCACATGAAGTTAAGATAAAAAAAATCCTCATAAAAGAAAATTGATTATGAAGCGCTTTTTTTTGATCTTATAACAAAAGATTTCAGACAAAGAGAAAAATATGGACAAAGCATTATTAGTAATAGACATACAAAATGATTACTTTCCGGGCGGCCACTGCGAGCTTAAAGGGAGCATGGAAGCGGCAGAGAACGCCAGGAAGTTAATAGATTCCTTCCGCAACAGGGGTTCACATGTAATTTTCATTCAGCATTTGTCGTTAAAGCCGGGGGCGACGTACCTGCTTCCGGAGACGCTGGGAGCGGCGATACACGAATCCATTACACCTAAGCCGGGTGAGATTGTTTTCCAGAAGAATTACCCCAACAGTTTCAGGAATACGGGGCTTTTGGAATATTTATCGGAGCGGCAGTTAAGGCAGCTTTACATATGCGGGATGATGACGCACATGTGTGTGGATTCAACAACGAGGGCGGCATTTGATTACGCTTTTGACTGCACCATAGCGCACGACGCCTGCGCGACGAAGGCGTTAACCATTGGCGAGAAGACCGTCGCGGCAGAAGAGGTGCACTGGTCGTTTCTTGCGGCATTAAACGGCATGTTTGCCAAAGTGCAGAGCACGGGTGAAATTATAAGCACATTGTAGGCATTGCAGTTGGTGCCGGGGACTACTTCGCGGCACTGTCCGCCTAAGGCGGCCAAATGATGTCAGGAAATGGTTCCTGACATCATTGGAAACTTGCGTCAAATGAAATTAAAAAATACCCATCCGATAATCAGTACAAACTCTGCCGCGGCATCCAGCAAATATATCTTTGAAATTACGCCCGTAAGGGAGTAAATAATGTCTATAAGCATGAGTCCCAGTGCGCAGCCGGCAGCTACTATCACCATTTCAAAAGATATTTCTTTTCTTATGAACGCGATTATAAGAGCAAGGCCCACAACCGCAATAAGCACTCCCACGGTTTTAACGAGCCACTTATCTATTTTGGGACCTGTAACCTTCTCGAATGTTTTTATTGAGATTATGGGCCAGAGGCCCGTAATGAAATAAAACACTCCCTGCAGAAGCGACCAGTAGTATTCCATACTTATTCCCCCTTTTATTTTAATATGTTTAATTAGCCTTAAAAGAACAATGAGTGTTTGCTTAATTCAGATTTATTGCGAAAATTTGCTCTTGTCATTATTAAACTTCAACGTGGAGCAATATTAATGGTTGAGCACAGGAAGTCGGTCATTTATCTGGTTTTAACGGCTCTTTTATGGTCACTTGGCGGTGTGCTGATAAAGTGGGTTTCGTTAAGCGCGCTGGCCATTGCGGGCTTAAGGAGCCTCATTGCCTTTGCTTTCATAATGATTGCCTTCCGCCCGAAGCTTAAGATCTCGCCCGTAAAGATACTAGGCGGTTTTGCATATGCCGCAGTTGTAATACTGTTTGTCTCGGCAAACAAGCTTACGACCGCCGCCAATGCAATACTGCTTCAGTATACCGCACCCATATATGTAGCCTTACTGGGCCACTGGTTCTTAAAAGAAAAAATAACAAAGACGGACTGGATCTCAATTTTAATGGTATTCTGCGGCATGGTGCTGTTTTTTCTGGACAAGCTTTCAGCAGGCGACATGCTGGGTAACATAGTTGCAATACTTAGCGGTGTGGCGTTTGCATGGCTTGTATTACTAATGAGAAAGCAGAAAAATGAGTCGCCTCTGGATTCAGTTGTATGGGGGAATCTAATTACCGCAATCATATGCATTCCTTTTTATTTCAGTCAGGGTATAGATTCAAAAAGCTGGATCGGGCTATTGCTTTTAGGCGTAGTGCAGTTAGGCATTTCGTATGTTCTTTATGCATATGCAATAAGGCACGTAAGCGCAATTGAAGGGATACTAATTCCTGTAATTGAGCCCGTATTAAATCCCATATGGGTCCTTATATTCTTAGGTGAAACGCCGGGTTTCTGGGCAATAATAGGGGGCATAATAGTCATTGCCTCGCTTACATACAGGAGCACGGTGCAGATATGGAAAAAGCGTGCGGTTAATGTGTGACCTGATGTGAATACTTAGATTTTTTTCATGGGATGAAGCAAATAAAATGAAGGTAAATTGCGGTTCGTTTTCATAGAATTCCGGAGGAATGAATTGTCTGTAGAAAAAGCGAAGACCCCAAACATCCAATAGAGCTCCGGAGGAGCGACTTGTTTAAAGGATATAAACGTTTATTTTCCGCTTTTACAAGTCGCTCCTCCGGAGCTCTGGGGAGGGTTGGGTGGTGTCTCTTTTTCTACAGACAAGTCGCCTCTCCGAGGCTCTTTAATCCTATTTGTGATTCCTGAATCAAGTTTACACTCAAGGATTCGAATGGCGGAGAGTAAACGGAACCACATTTTATATAAATTGCCGAAACTCTTGCAAAATATTTAGATCATTTATAAAACGAAAGGGAGTTAAAATGAAGTATCTCATTCGCACTCTAATAATATTCGTAATTTTCTGCCACCAGCTGAATGCGCAGAATTCGCTTAAAATGGATGTCCTCTTTCCTAAAATGACCTATTTGGTTGATGAACCTGTGGAATTTGGTCTTACTGTTAGTAATAAAGATAAAATAACCTATAAGGGACTTAGTTACCACACTGTACTGGTTAAGGTTTTAGACAGCAAGGGCAAAGCGCTGCCTTACACCGGTTGGAATTTTGATTTCTTTTCTCCTACTACAGAGGAGCTCAAGCCGGGAGAGGAGAATTATCACATAATTTCATTAACGGGTAATTTTGGGAAACATCATCCGTATTCTGCAATGCAGTTTATTCCGGCAGGTGCATATAATCTGAAGATATACTTAAAACCACAGGGTGTAATAACAGACAGTATATCTATTCCATTTCAGGTCATTGAGCCTTCGGGTGATGAGTTAATTGTTCATAACGGGTATGTTGATGCAATTGAAAATCAATCTCCTGAAAAGCGTGTAGAGACATTAAGGCATCTTGCAGATTCTTATCCGAACAGCATTTATCTGGCGCCTGTCCTGACGTTATTAAGAATAACATGGAAAATCTCATTGGATAATGAAGAGAAAGGATTAGAGATTGCAGACGAGATGATTGAAAAATGTCCGGGATACAGGGAAATATTCTACTTTATTCCTGATAAATTTAAAACTCTAAATTCTAAATCTGAAAGATTAGAGCTGCTTAAAAGGATTCAGTCGGATAAGAAAAATATTCTTCTGCGGAAGCAGATTGAAAACTTAATTAAGGAAGAATTTTAAGGAAGCCTGGGAGAATATTTAAAAGAATCGGAGGCGGATTGCTCCGCCTCCTGTCAGCTTAGCATTCAATAAACCGGGAGATTTAGTCTGCGTTCGAAAAAATTATTTTGCTTCTGAGACTGCTTCTTTGCCTGTTGGTTCGTAGGAACGGGTTACGGTGAGCTTGCCTACAAATAATATAAGCGATATAACGCCTGCGGCAAAGATGGTGTCGCCAAATACCCTCATCCACCTTAAGGTCTGCATTACGCCTGTCTGCAGGAACTCTGAACTTCTTGCATACCAGTAGCCGTGCTCTACACTGGCCCACGTCTGCATTAGTCCAACGGGCAGAAGGCTGAATACCACCATTGAGAAGAGTCCGATGTTTATTGCCCAGAATCCGAAGCTTAAAAGCTTGCTGTCCCATTCATACCCGGGCTTTAAGGCTCTTAATGTAAAGAGCATGAGTCCCAGACCCAGCATGCCGTAAACACCGAATAGAGCCGCGTGTCCGTGGACGGGAGTTGTGTTTAAGCCCTGCATGTAGTAAAGCGCTACAGGAGGATTGATCATGAAGCCGAATAATCCGGCACCCAGCATATTCCAGAATGCCACTGCAATAAAAAAGTAGATCGGCCACTTATAGTTAATAACCCATTCCTTTGCCTTTGAGAGCTTGTAGTTTTCCCAGGCTTCGTAGCCTACGAAAAGCAGCGGCACAACTTCAAGCGCGCTGAACACTGATCCTAACGCGAGCACAAAGGTTGGTGTGCCTGAAAAGTACAGGTGATGCAGCGTTCCGATGATGCCGCCAGACAGGAATATGGTTGACGAAAGCACGGCAGCCTGCCCTGCGGTTTTGATGTTCAAAAGGCCAAGCCTTGCAAACAGGAAGGCAATTACCACGGTTGCAAACACTTCGAAGAAGCCTTCAACCCAGAGGTGAACTACCCACCATCTCCAGAACTCGGCAACGGCAAGGTTTGTGTGCTTGCCGTACATAAGAGCCGAAGCGTAGAAAAGAGCAATTGCAACCGACGAGATTAAGAAAAGTGTAAGAATTGGCTTCTGCTCGTCCTTGTTCTTAAGAGCGGGCCTGAGCGCGCGGACCATTAAGAATAGCCATAAGACAAGTCCGATGAAGAGTGCGATCTGGAAGAATCTTCCGAGATCTATATATTCATAGCCGCTGTGACCGAAGAAGAACCAGAACTTGTCGGGCATGAGGCCCATAATGCTCATCCACTCGCCTGCCATTGAGCCGAGCACAACAACAACGAGCGCGCCAAAGAGAAGGTTTACGCCAAGTCTCTGCCCTTTAGGTTCAACACCGCTTACGGCAGGACTTATATAAAGGCCCGCGGCAAGCCATGCAGTTGCAATCCAGAAGATGCCGAGCTGAGTGTGCCACGTTCTTACCACGCTGTAAGGAAGAATCTTAGCTATGTCAAATCCGTAAAATTTGTTTCCTTCAACACCGTAGTGAGCCGAAATTACGCCCATAAGGATCTGAAGGAGGAATAGTCCCGCGACAGTCCAGAAATACTTAACAACAGCCAATTGTGAAGGAGTTGCCTTTGAGCCTAAGAGAGGATCGCGGGAAGGATAGATAATTCCGGGGTGTTTCTTTTCACGTGAAGCATAGAACCAAGCCATGCCGCCGATGCCGGCAAGGAGCATGATAATGCTTACGCCGGTCCATACAACAGAATCCCCTGTAGGCTGATTATCAACAAGTTTTTCATGCGGCCAGTTGCTTGTGTATGTAATGTTGTCGCCCGGGCGGTTGGTAGAAGCGGCCCATGAGCTCCAGAAGAAGAAAGCCGAGAGTTCACGGAGCTTTACGGGATCTGTAACGGAGCCTTTCTGAATAGCGTAGCTGCCGCTGCCCTCTGAAAAAAGCGTACTGTAGTATTTTACGTTATCTTCAATTGCCCTGGCCCTGACCTCTTCGATTCTGATCTGGTTTGTTGTGGGGTCGTAGGTATTATTCCTCATCATTTTAGAAAGGCGTGCCTGAAGGAGCGACTGTTTTTCGACGTCGAGTTGTGAATATGTGGTATTATAGTCGGTTTTCGACCATTCATTAAGAATAAACATTGCTTCGCGGTGAAGCCAGTCGGCTGTCCAGTCGGGTGCCGTATAGCTTCCGTGGCCCCAAATGGAGCCGACTTCCATTCCCCCCATTGCCTGCCAGACGTTCTGCCCTTTTTCGATTGCGCCAGATTCGAATACCACCTGCCCTGTGGCGGTTACGACCCTTTCGGCAATTGGAGGCGCCTGCTGGTAGATCTTTGCTCCGACCCATCCGAGTACGGAAAAAGACACGAGTATGACGAGAGTAAAGCCCAGCCAATACTTTTTCATTGCTATTTCTCCGGTTTTAGTGTTGTTAGAATGTATTTTTAATTTCCTACAGTACTAAATTATTCACGGGTGGGCGGGCATTCCTTGACTTAAGTCAATTTTGAAATGATTTTCGGATTTTTTAGTCGGAATTAGAAGCGGTGGTTTCATGTTTGTTAAATGCGCGTTTAATATTGCGGGATTGCGGTAACAGATGTAAAACCGCTGACGCGGTTTTGTGGGGTTTTTTTTTGATATTTTTCCCAGGGTTTTGGCTCGCCTGAAGGCGAGCGGGCAAACCCTGGGCTACAGATAGAAAACCACTCCGTGGTTTATAATATTTATAATTTTAAATTACCCTGCCGGGAAATTCATCATTCTCCGGGGGGCTTAAAATGCAACTGTAAAGAGGTTCATTCTGTATTGGAGAGTGCTGTTGTAGAGGTCTTTATGCGAATAGGATAAGGCAATGCTCCTGTAGTTATCAATATTGGCGGAATAGCCGGAGGATTTGGGGTGCGGGGCTACAAAGTTGGCGTAGACCATTGAGCCTATAAGCGGGCATGAAAGGCCTACAACGTATGGTATGGCTGAATCTCCTTTATTTATTAAAGCCGCAAGTCCAATACCAACACCAGTACCCAGGACAGAGCCTAAAACAGTACCACCAAACGTTACCTCCGGATTATCATGGTGCGCGAACAGGTAAACTCCCAAGCCGGTTCCAATGATGTATCCGGCACCGACTCCAATGGCTCCCCAGGCGACATTATCCCATTTGTCGTTTTTTGAGTTCTGGTCGCTTGCACCTGAGAACAGCAGTGCCATAGGGATAGCACAAATTGCACCTGAAACAGGGCCTAAGAACACCTCGCCTATTATAGTGCCTGCCGAAGGTGAGTACGATTCCAAAGGCTTGTTTAATGAAGCAAGGGAATCTGTCTGCGCTGAGATGGAAGCACAGAGCATGAGTGCAATAAGGAACGGGGAGAATAGCTTTTTCATAAATTTACCACAACTACTGTAAAATGATTAAATATTCAGGTGCCTTAAAATGCTATATTAATAAGGTTTACATTATATAAAACTGTGCTATTATAAAGATCTTTGTGTGAGTAACCCCTCTGCTTAAAGCTATATTTTCCAGCCGTGGGATAGAAGTCGCTGAATTGCGGTTCCGGCACCACATAGTTAGCGTAAATTATTGCAGATACGACGGGAGCAGCAAAAAATGCGACGTACTGGGAGGTCCCGTAAGGAAACAGGCAGGCCAAACCGATTCCGGCTCCAGCGCCAA
Source organism: Ignavibacteria bacterium (assembly GCA_025612375.1). NCBI lineage: Bacteria > Pseudomonadati > Ignavibacteriota > Ignavibacteria > Ignavibacteria bacterium. The sequence goes on along the minus strand of JAAXKN010000014.1, from coordinate 26,524 downwards.
GGAATGAATAGCCCAGTGTACCCCAGAAGGTGACATTAGGGTTTTCGTTGTGCTCCACAAGATAAACAAAAAGGGCCGATCCTGCAGTGTATCCCACCCCTGCCCCCACTATAGCGTAAGGAAAAAGGCCGAGTCCTTCCGACCCGCCAAGGGCGCCAACGCCTGCCGAAGCGAACAATGAAACGTATGCCACAGCAAAACCGGATAATGGGGCCATGATAAGTTCACTTGCAATTCTTCCGGTCGGGTCGCTTTTTCTCTTAAAAGCATCTTTTATAAAGAGTAGGGAATCCTGCTGCCTGAGCTGAGCAGACTCTTCAGGGCTGAAATGCCTTTCGAAGGTCAGCGTGCTGTCGCCAGGAAGATAATTCCAGATCCCGTTTTTCTTTTCCATTGCCTCATGTTCTGCTTCTTTATATCCGGCGTAAAATTCATCCGGCACAAGGCCGGTAAAGCGGCCGAAGCCCTCAAGAAGGTACTCTTTGTTATAATCTACAGGCCCCAGAGGGTAGTCCTTCTGCATGAAGACGAGTTCATAATTCTTAGTTGTATCCTTTGGAAGCAGCGGGGCTATGGAAAAATGCCTGTTCAGGAAGACCGACCTGGCGTAAATGTATGCCCTCTCGGCTACATCCCTCATGTAAGGAGCCGGGTGGTTCTTTGAGGGTGCATCCACGCCTGCAAGCTTAATAATTTTACCGTCAAATGTTTCAAACAGGTTGGAATCGAGGATTGTTTTAATCCTTACGGTCTGCGCTGAAACGGGAGCGCAGAGGGTTAATGCAAATAAATAAATGAAAAGCCGCATTTTCATAAAATTCCGGATTGTTGGTGTTATATTTTATTAGAATGTTATGCTGAAAAGGTTAAGATTATAAACAACCGTGCTGTTATATAGGTCCTTGTGGGAAAATGATTGTACCGGAGGCGTGAATGCCTGATAGACGGAATAATAATCCTTCCCTTCGGAGCGCGGTGACATCAAATTAGCATAGACCATTGCTCCGACAAGGGGTCCGGCAAAACCAATTACATACGGTACAGATGAATCTTTTCTGTACACGAGGGTTGCAAGCCCGACGCCCCCCGCAGTTCCAACAAAGGAGGCTGTAAGTGTACCGAGGAAGGATACATTGGGGTTTTCACCATGTGCTACTGCATAAACGCCGAGGGCATTTCCTGTAATATAGCCGAATCCGGCTCCCAAAGCTGCCCAGCCCAGGACACCCCAGCCCTGGTTTTTTCTATCCAGTGCACTAAGACCGGCAACCAGGTATGCGCCGGGCAATGCAGTTACAAAGCCTGCCACGGGGCCTAAAATCACCTCACTTATTATCACTCCGGCAGATAACCCGGATTTCCTGACAGGCTTTCGCATAAAAATAAGGGAATCCTTCTGAGTATAATGGTTAATCTCCTCAGAGCTGAAAGGCCTGTCGAGCACCTCGGTGCTGCCGCCCGTAACCACCTTCCAGATCCCCCTTTCATGTGCCAGGGCCTCCTGTTCGGCATCCCTGTATTCATTATAAAATGCTTTTGAGACACTCCCGGTAAACCGGCCGAAGCCCTGCGAAAGGAACTCCTTATTATAATCCAGAAGTCCCAGGGGGTATTTTTTCTGCATTATCACGAGCTCGTAATCTCTTGCCGAGTCGCGTGGAGCCAGGGAACTAATATTGAAAGTCCTGTTCAAGAAAACCGACCTGGCATAAACATAGGCTTTATCTGCGACACTTCTTAAGTAGCGGTCGGGATGATTAAGATTAGGAACATCCAGGCCCGCGAGCTTAATTACTCTTCCGTCGTCAGTTTCAAACAAATTGGAATCTATTATCTTTTTAATCTTTGCCGTCTGTGCCTGGCTGTAAGTACACAAAATGAGCACCAGGAGGAACAGAGATAAAACTTTTAACATCAGGCTCCCGTATTGTTACAGAAATTTTGGACTAATAGGCGTATCTGACCCTGAATTTCAGCACGGTTTCCTCGTTCTTCTTGACGGGGACTTTGAAAGTCACGGTCTGGGCATCTTTTTTCTCATAATTTATTGACGAAGAAAGAATTTCCCAGTTAAGTCCCATCATCCTTTCCACATCTACCGTTATATCTTCTTTTTTCCTGTTTCTGAGCTTGATTTCAAAAGCCTGTTCATAAACCTTGTCGGATATGCGCACGTTATCGGTCTGGTTTTCCTCGGCAACTATGTCGAACGCGTCGCCAATCCTAAGTTTTATTTTCTCGTCCTTAGGCGTATGGTCTGTCATATCCTCGCCAACGAACTCAACTGTTTTGCCGTCGGATTTATAAACCCTTACCTTGCCAGCCGGCATCGGAAGACCGAGGTTATTCTTCTGTGTGTTTTCAAATTCCACTGCAACGGCAACCTTAGGCTTCTGGTTCTGCTGGCCGTAAGTATAGACAGGGAATCCGCTTCTGTAGAGGTATTTTTTAGTTACGTTTATGTTATCCGCCTGGAAAAGCGAGATCTGTTTTGTTTCATTGTTGTTAAGCGTTGCAGGACGTTCCAGGTCATAGATATGGTATTCGAAGAATTCCCTTTCCTGGAACTGCTGCCCTGAAGATTCAGCAAGGATGTTAACGTCCTTTCTGAACATGGGTGCGGGCTGCCTCTGTGAGACGAGGTTTACGTTGCCTGCAACAAGTTTAAGTCCGGCATTTTTATACGTTGTACCCGACTGGTTTTCGATGCTGACCCATGAGTTAAGAGAAAGCTTTGTATCGTTTTCGTTTAGGACCGCGACGTACTCAGCGTGCCAGTTCATGCCTGCTGTCTGGTAGGATATTTCCACATCCTGGTCCTTTGATGAAGGGCTCTGGACGGTCCAGACGAGCGTAGGTTTTGTAATAAGGCCTTCTGGAAGCGAGCCCACGCTGATGCGGTATTTTTCGGTATTAGGGAGCATGATAAGTCCGCCGTCTTTTTTCTGGAGGACAATCTGCGGGCCCTGAGCCGAAAGGAGCCGGCCTTCAAGGAGCTCATCTTTTTCGCCCAGGAGCTGAACGTTCTGGTCGAGATATTTCTGCAGAATTTTTTCCATGCTAACCAGGTCGTACTGGTAGTTTTGTTCGAGCACTTCGCCCTGGAGTTTAATATGGACGCTGGTGGGGTCGATGAGCTGTGCGACGTTCCTTATAGAAATTTCAGAGCGTCCTGAATTTATGTGTAAAGGTCTTACGTCTTTAATTACGCCTAGGTTCTGGTTATAGACCGTGACGGAAAGGGATTTAGGTTCCGCCTCCTGGGCGTAAATGGATTGTACGGATAAAAATAATAAAGTTACAGGTATGATAAGTTTCTTAAACATTAAAGTCCTCCGGTGAAAGATGATGTGTAATTTAAGAAGATGCCTTAATAAAGGCAAAGCAGGAATGGAGAATATAAAAATTAAAGGGCAGGTTTAATGTGCCTGCCCTTTATATGTTTATTTATGAACTTTTTCCTGTTCGTGTGACGTCATGTATTCGTGCATTACGCTGTGCTTGCGGCCGTAGCCGAAATAGATTACGAAGCCTATTGCAAGCCATACGAAAAGCCTGAGCCAGTTTTCCTCAGGAAGCGAGAACATGAGCATAAGGCACGTAAGGATGCCTGCAACGGGAACAAAAGGAACCCACGGAGCCTTAAAGGGTCTTTCGGCCTCGGGGTGAGTTCTGCGCATAATAAGAACAGCGGCGCAGACGATAACGAAGGCAAAGAGGGTTCCGATATTTACCAGTTCGGCAAGGATTCTAAGGGGCAGAAGTCCTGCCAGTATGGCGACAAATATTCCCGTAAGGATTGTTGACTTCCATGGTGTGCGGTATTTTTCGTGAACAGATCCGAACACATCTTTAGGAAGCAGCCCGTCGCGCGCCATAGCGAGGAAAATTCTGGGCTGGCTTAGCATCATAACAAGAAGGACTGACGTTATGCCTGCAAGGGCGCCGAATGAGATAATGAGCTGTGCCCACGGGAGTCCCACCTGCTTAAAAGCGTTTGAGACGGGGGCATCTATATCGATTTTATCGTAAGGCACCATGCCAGTAATAATTGCTGAAACAGCAATATAGAGCACGGTACAAAGAAGGAGCGAAGCAATAATTCCGATCGGAACGTCGCGCCTCGGGTTTTTGGCCTCCTCGGCATGAGTTGAAATTGAGTCGAAGCCGATATATGCAAAGAATATAGTAGCAGCAGCTGCAATCATACCGACCGGGGCGCCTCCGAGGCCTGTTTGTCCGAAGACGGTTTTACCGAAGAAGCTGATGCCCGACCATCCGAAGGGGGCGAAGTTGTTCGTCCAGTTCTGTGTATTTATATAGAATGCGCCGACTATAATTACAAAGAACACAATGATGAGTTTTATAATTACCATTGTGGCGTTAAAAGACGCGCTTTCCCTTATTCCCTTTACGAGTATAATAGTAATGATAGCTGCAATAATAATTGCGGGAAGGTCTATTGCAGTGCCTGTTCCGGCAAGTAGGCCCGTATCGGGATTAAAGTCGAATGGCGCGCGTGTAGCCCAATATGGAATCCTGAGGCCGAATATGCCTATAAAGTCCTGGAAGTAATGGCTCCATCCGTGAGCCACGGTAGCCGAAGCTACGGCGTATTCGAGAATGAGGTCCCAGCCTATAATCCATGCGAACATTTCGCCCAAAGTGGCATAGGCATAAGTATAAGCAGAGCCTGCCACGGGAACCATGGAAGCAAACTCGGCATAGCACAGGGCAGCGAAGACGCATGCAAGTCCTGAAATGACAAATGAGAGGATGATTGCCGGGCCGGCCTTATCGTGAGCAGCGACGCCTGTAAGCACAAATATACCGGTCCCTATAATTGCGCCCACGCCAAGGGACGTGAGGGCTACGGGTCCCAGTATTCTGCGCAGGCGGTTTTCGCCTTTCATCTCTTCGAGGAGCAGAGACAAAGGTTTTTTTGCAAATAATTGCTTCATTTTTCACCTGCTTAGATTACTAAAAAAAGAAATATTGTAGTATTTTACGAAAATCGCACATTCAGCTTTAATTTGCAACGTCCGGCGTTATAAAATATTAAACTCTGGAAAATGAGCTAAATATTTATAATATTTTGTTATCAGGGTGTTATTTCTGGAGAAAAAATCTTATTTTCTACGAAAGAGATAACTTTCTGTTCTGTCCAACTATTGTTTATTAAGAAGTACAGGACTGCATGGGTGTATGAAATGCATAAATAATGATTGCGGTAATCCATTCATTCCTGCAATCTTTTTTTTTCTTAAGACGTGCATATCCCTCCCATTTAATCCCGAATCCAGAAAAGCAGTTCTTTTGCCTGGTATAATTATCTAATATATAATAAAACAGGAGATAAAAGATGGAAGCCAATCTGATTTTGGCAATCAGCATTCTGGGACTTTTATTTGCCGCATATCTAACACGCTACGTTCTAAAGCAGGAAACAGGAACCGCAAGGATGCAGGAGATATCGAATGCCATCAAGGTAGGTGCAGAAGCTTTTCTGAGAAGGCAGAACAGGACGATCATTTACCTTGCCATTGCACTTGCAGCCTTTATATATATAATTTACGCCTTTGTCAGAACCCAAAACCCTCACGATCCGGCCAGTCCCTCGCAGCTTGCATTATGGACTACGATATCATTTGTGCTGGGAGCCGCCTGCTCGGTTGCAGCGGGATACATGGGAATGTGGGTTGCAATCCGTACAAATATCAGGACGGCAGCAGCAGCCATCAAGGGAATGAACGGTGCGCTCAGGATTGCCTTAAGAGGCGGCGCAGTTTCAGGTTTCTTTGTTGTTGCAATGAGCCTGTTGGGTGTTGCGGGACTCTTTTCAGTTGTAAGGCTTCTTGGAGTTACGGATGACCCGTCGAAGATACCGCTTCTTATCGTGGGCTACGGATTCGGGGCAAGCTTTGTAGCGCTTTTTGCACAGCTTGGAGGAGGCATTTATACAAAAGCGGCCGATGTGGGAGCCGACCTGGTGGGCAAGGTTGAAGCAGGAATTCCGGAAGATGATCCGAGGAACCCGGCAGTTGTAGCCGACCTTGTAGGAGACAACGTGGGCGACTGCGCAGGGCGCGGCGCCGATCTGTTTGAATCCACTGCGGCTGAAAACATCGGTGCAATGATACTGGCCGCGGGGCTTTACCGCGCAAACGCCGGGGTGTTTGAAGCGCAGGGGCTGACGCTTCTTTCAGTACTCCTCTTCCCTCTTGTTGCAAGAGCATTTGGAATTGTGGCTTCAATAGTAGGAGTTCTTGTTGTAAAGACAAATGAAGAAGAAGACCCGATGAAGGCCTTAAACCGCGGATTTTATGTTACGGCGGGGCTTGCCATGGTGGGATTTTTTATCGCCTCAAAGTGGCTTTTAGGGACATACTTTCTGAACTTCTTTTTCTGCGGCGCAATAGGCGTTTTAATTTCACTGGCTTTCGTTTACCTGACCCAGTATTACACTGAATACCGCTACCGCCCTGTCAAGTATATTGCAGAAGCCTCACAAACCGGCGCGGCAACAAATATTATTGCGGGACTAGCAGTCGGCATGGAATCCACGGGATTCCCTGTACTGGTAATAGGAACGGGCATTGTAAGCACTTATTTTTTGGGGCAGAACTCGGGGCTTAAGGACGCGGGGCTTTTCGGGACGGCTGTAGCAACGATGGGTATGCTTGGAACGGCGGCCTACATTCTGGCTATGGACACCTTCGGTCCCATTACAGACAACGCCGGCGGAATTGTTGAGATGAGCCAGCAGGAAGAATCTATAAGAAGGAAGACCGACCGTCTGGATTCGGTAGGCAACACAACCAAAGCGCTTACGAAGGGTTACGCAGTGGGTTCGGCAGCGCTGGCGGCATTCCTTCTTTTCGGAGCATATATTGATGAAGTAAGAAATTACGTACCGGGCTTCCAGCCTGTAATTAATCTGAACAAGCCTGAAGTGTTTGTTGGAGCAATACTTGGCGCCATGCTGGTTTACATTTTCTCTTCTCTTGCAATTAAAGCCGTGGGGAAAGCCGCGTATTCAATTATACGGAATGTCAGAGACCAGTTCAGGAATAATCCGGGAATTATGCTCGGGACTTCAAAGCCGGATTACGGTCAGTGCGTTGACATTGCAACCAAGGCAGCGCTGCAGAAGATGGTTGTGCCGGGGTTATTGGTTGTAGGCATGACGGTAGGAGTGGGGCTTATATTCAAGTATGTTTATTATCTGGGCGGCGGAGCAGCGAATCCAAATGGCGCAAGCGGAGCCGAAGTAATTGGCGGATATCTGATGGTGGCAACAATTACGGGTATTTTGTTTGCGTTATTCTTAAACAATGGCGGCGGCGCGTGGGACAATGCGAAGAAGTTTATTGAGACCGGAGCTTACGGCGGAAGGCACACAGAGCCTCACAAGGCTTCGGTTGTAGGCGACACCGTTGGAGATCCGTTCAAGGATACGGCAGGCCCGTCGCTGCACGTGCTGATAAAACTTTTAAGCACGCTTACGCTGGTATTGGCACCGTTATTTATTTAGGGATTTCGATGAATCCATTTTCCGATATTCCGGCGTCCCACCGGGCTGCGCCCGGTGGCTATCAACATGATGCCGCTGACCGCGGCATCCATTTTCTTATATACCGCTTAATTGCTTTGTGTTTACTGGCAGGGGATTTCCGCAACCCAGCCGCCGCCTTCGATGGGCATGCCGCCAACAAGTATTTTTATAAATTTCATTTTCCCTGTTCCGGTCAAAAGTGAAAATTAAATTATGGAATAAAAGATAGAAAAAGGAGTTTAAGAATACAAAATAAAGTCAGATCATAATTTACTGTTATCTGAAAGATTTGTCCTCAGATTCAATACATCTTTCATCAATATTTCCTTTACTCTTTCGGGCTCTTCGTATAAGGGACTGTGGGCGGACCTTTCAAATGTGTAAAAGGCTTTTGCCGGGGCTTCAAGCTTCTTAAAATATGCTTTGGCTAAATCTATGTTTACTGTTAAATCGTATCTGCCGCTGAAAAAGTAAACCGGGATTTCAAGCTTAGGAATTTTTGCCGCAAAATCAGTTGCCAGGATCTGATCAATTAACCCGGTCTTTTTCAGGAATGAAAATTTTGAGATCCAGATATTGAATTTCTCTCTTAAAGTATATGCCCTGCACGTCCATACAGGAATAAATATGTCAAAGAACACGGATTTCATGTTATGCATGGTTCCAATTCCAAGTTCATGCATAGTCTCGTCACGAAGCAAGGATTTATAAAACGGTGCGATATAATTATCCGATTCCAGAACGGGATATTTTTTCAGCTCTTCAAGAGTTTTCTTATTCCCGGAGCGTGAATATTGTTCCACCATGAATTTATATGCCAGTTTTTCAGATTCTTTCTGGCGGGTAATCTGCGCCATTGCGATATAGGCAGAATAGAGTTCCGGAGCTTTTACCGCGGCCATCAAGGCAATAGGGGTGCCGCCCGAATGGGCCATAATGAATATTTTATCCTTCTTAAAGCGCCTGCGGAGGTAATTTGTAACTTCAATTGCATCGGAAGTCAGCTGCTCCAGAGTCATGCTCTTTAGCGGAATATCTGAACTGTATGAAAGTCCCCCACCGCGTTGCTCCCAATAGCAGACTGTAAAACAGTCCTCAAGCCCCGGCCTGAACTTATCTATAAGGAAATAATTCGGGAATGCAGGGCCACCATGCAGAAAAAGAAGCACGGGATTACTTATGTTCTTACTCTTTATGAACATCCCCTGCCTTAAGCCTCCGATTTCAACAAATGTTTTCTCAGAGAGGCTTTTAGGGACCGGCCTTCCGCTTTGATCCAGGTACTGGTCAGGTTTTCCGGGACTATAGATCAGCACGAGGGCCAGTAAGACCAGGATAACCGAAAGAATGCCGGCAAAGATTATTAGCATAGCCTTTAATCCCTTTCTGAAAATATTTTTCATAATACATGCCCCGGGGAAAGATCACATGAACGGATAGCCACTAAAATAGAATTGGGTTCAACTTAATGAATTTGTTTTTGTATGTCAATCGATGGTTTAATTTAATACAATTCATCATTTCGGAATGGGAACATTGCGCGGCAGCCCGTGGCGCCGCCGCAGGAAGGAGTTGTGTGCTTTTCACAGATATGTCTCCAGAAGCCAAATAACACATCAAATATACAGCGTTTCAATCACTGAATGACATAACTTCCTGAAAAACACATTTCTTTTCATTTGTTTGTCCCATAATGGTGCATCAAATTAAATGGCGCCTTCAGTCTGCTTAGACAGATAGTTCTCGATGCCCATTTGTTCGATCTGAGAGCGCTGTGCTTCAGCCCAATCGACATGTCCCTCTTCCATTTTCAGTATCTTTGTAAGCAGGTCGACACTGCCTTCGTCAGCCACCTCATGGGCGGTTTTAACAGCAGCATTGTATGCCTTTAATCCTGTAAGTTCCGCGGCTTGATCGTTAGTTACCATCTCAGGAACCGTTTTACCGATCTTCATTGGATTAAGCGTTGAGACGGCGGGTGTGCCATCAAGGAAAATGATGCGCTGAATGAGCCATTCGGCGTGGTGCATTTCATCCATTGCCTGCTTTTCGATCGCCTTGTGGAGCTTTTCATAACCCAGATTGCTGCACATCTCTGCATGTACCATATACTGATTAATGGCTGTAAGTTCATCAGCCAGGCGCTCGTTAAGCACTGTGAGAATCTTTTCGTTGCCTTTCATGTTTGATCTCCGTTAAACTTGCGTTTATTATTTTATGAAGTTTATGCTTCAGGATATAATATAACTTATATGAGGCTATAAAATGAATCAATCGGGCAAAAGATCGAAAAAGGAACTACATCTTTCGGTGTGAGAAAACAAAGCGGAAAAGGTTTTAATTGTAGAAGTTCAATACTTCATCCGGATGAAAACAGCAAAAATCGCATAGATATGGGATATTCAATCCTTAACTTTTGCCCTGATGTCTTGTAAAATATTTTCCAAATCCTTATTATAAATACAGGGCCAAACATTCCTTTAGACATGAGACCAGATCAAAAGATATGAAAAAAAGCACAATTTTCGTTATCGAAGACAACCGGCTGCTGCGTGATGGAATTTGCGCAATCCTCAAAAAACAGTCTGATATGAGTGTAGCCGCGGCAGTTGGCAATGGCGAAAATATATTGGCAATGATGGACAGTTTCCTACCCGAGGTTGTGCTGCTTGATCTGGGTTTAAGAAGCCAGAATAGTTTGGAAGTCGTAAAGACAATAAAAAAGCATTCGCCGGAAGTTAAAATAATAGTTATGGACATTATTCCGCTTGAAAATGATGTCTTTGAATTTGTTCAGGCTGGTGCCACGGGTTTTATACTTAAAGATGCCGACATTACCGAATTTATTAAAACCATCCGTTCAGTTCTCAAAGGAGAAAGAATATTGCCGCCGAACTTGACCGGGTCGCTATTTTCTCAAATTGTTGAGCATGCCATGAACGGTTCGAAACCTTCCTTAATCGTAGAATCGGTCCGTATGACAAAACGCGAACGTCAGGTGATACTGCTGATTGCAGATGGTTTTACCAACAAAGAGATTGCCCAGAAGCTTCACCTCTCGACCTACACCGTCAAAAGTCACGTGCATAACATTCTTGAAAAGCTTTCGCTTCATACGCGCGTTCAGATAGCAAACTATGCCCATATTTCCCAGTCATATAAGACCGCGACAGACGAGATTTCTTTCATAGGAAATTAAAATTTCGCGCCGTAAACCCGGCATTAAGATTTAGCCCACATATCATCCTTTTGAGGGATTGATAAGGAGCCGCTTTTAGCCGTATCTTTTTGATATGATGCAGATGTAGAAAATGACATCCCTCAAGGGCCTTTATTTATGTTTCCGGGAGAAAGGGAGATGATAAAGATAAGAATGCTGCTAATTGAAGATAACCGAACGCTTAGAAAAGGAATAATTGATATTCTTGCGCCATTTAAGGATATTATAATAATAGGCGCATCCGGCAGCAGGATTGGAACGCCAGATAAAATAAAAAAGTTAAAACCAAATGTAATCCTTCTGGATCTGGGGCTTCGAAGCCAGAACAGTTTACTTATTGTGGAAATTGTGAAGAAAGATTTTCCCAAGACAAAGATAATTCTTATGGATCTTGCGCCCGTTCAGGCCGATATACTGCAGTATGTAAAGGCAGGTGCAAGCGGCTTTATACTTAAGGATGCGTCACTTAATGATTTCCTTGTAACCATCCGTTCCGTAGCTGAAGGCTCAACTGTCTTACCTGCTCTCTCAGTTGATTCGCTTTTTTCAGAGATTGTTGATCACGCATTCAGGGCAAGTAAATCCGGACTTAAAGATGCAATCAGGATTACAAAGCGGGAACGTGAGGTTATTGAATTGCTTAGTGAAGGGATGAGAAACAAGGAGATAGGGCAAAGGATCCATATTTCTACTTATACAGTAAAAAGTCATATTCATAATATCATGGAGAAGCTGGCATTGCATACACGGCTTGAGACAGCGAACTATTTTAATACTGAAGGAACACCGAATGCAATTTCCGGGGGTATCTCCATTATCCACCATTGATTTTCGGCAAAACGAGACTGAAGTATAAAGAGGACAATGCAAATGAACATTTTACTGGTTAATCCACTCTACCCCGCCGATACATTCTGGGGATTCAGACATGCATTGAAATTTGTATCGAAGAGAGCAAGTTTCCCGCCTCTGGGACTATTAACCGTAGCGGCAATCTTGCCTGAAGAGTGGGACAAAAAGTTAGTTGATATGAACGTAACCAGCCTGAAAGATTCAGATATACTGTGGGCCGATTACGTATTTATAAGTGCAATGTCAATTCAAAGCAGGTCCGCCGATGAGGTAATACAAAGGTGCAAAGTGCTGAATAGAAAGATTGTAGCAGGCGGACCATTATTTACCAGCAGCCCGGAATATTATCAGAGTGTTGACCACCTGGTGCTCAATGAAGCCGAGATAACACTCCCTGAGTTTTTAAGTGACTTGAGCGGAGGGAAGGCTAAACATATTTATACCACAGAAGATTGGGCCGATATAACACATACTCCTCTGCCTAAATGGGATCTTGTAGCTCAGAACAGGTATACCTCAATGAACCTTCAGTATTCAAGGGGATGTCCTTATGATTGTGATTTTTGTGACATAACAGTGCTCTATGGAAGAAGGCCGCGCACAAAAAACAGGGAGCAGGTGCTCCTGGAACTGGACGCTTTATATAAAACAGGCTGGCGGGGACCCGTGTTTTTTGTCGATGATAATTTTATAGGCAATAAAGGGAAATTAAAGAAAGATATTCTGCCTGCAATTGCGGAGTGGAACAAAAGAAGGAATTATCCATTTTACTTCAGCACCGAAGCCTCGATCAACCTGGCTGATGATGAGCTTCTGATGCAGCTTATGATAAGGGCTGATTTCGATGCTGTATTTATAGGGATAGAATCACCGAACAAGGAGAGTCTGGTTGAATGCAACAAGACGCAGAACAGCAGCCGTGATCTGATCTCATGCGTAAGGAAGATCCAGGCCTCGGGTCTTGAGGTTCAGGGTGGATTTATTGTGGGTTTTGACAATGACCCGCCTTCAATCTTCGATAAGCTTACAGACTTCATTCAGGAAAGCGGAATTGTAACGGCAATGGTCGGGCTGTTAAATGCTCCAAAAGGCACCAAGCTTCAAAAAAGGCTGCTTCAGGAAGAAAGGCTGCTAAATGATTTTAACGGCAATAACACCGACCTTTCCATCAATTTTGTCCCGCGCATGGATCATGATGTACTGATCTCCGGTTATAAAAACATTGTAAGGACAATATATTCCCCCAAATATTTTTACGAACGGGTAATGCACTTTCTGAAAGATTTTGAGCCAAAGACAAAAAAGGTATTTCATCTCAATTCCAATTACATAGCAGCCCTCTTCAGGTCCATTGTAAAATTAGGAGTAATTGGTGAGGAAAGGTTTTATTACTGGAAACTATTCATCTGGACCTTGTTCCGCAAACCAAGGCTTTTTTCCCTGGCGATATTGTTTACGATTTACGGGTATCATTTCAGGAAAATATCCAATGGATTTAGTCATATATATAATAACTCCGAAAATTTAAGAGCCGGATAATATATGAATTACGCTACAATTGAGAGAAATAATTATGGAATTTATTATCTTTCTTAAAGGGGTCTTAATTGGCTTTGTTATGGCAGTGCCCCTTGGCCCCATAGGGATTATGTGCATACGCAAGACACTTACTGAAGGACGGCTGCGCGGACTGGTTATAGGTTTTGGAGCGGCAACTGCGGATCTGCTCTACGGTTCTATAGCCGCCTTTGGGCTGACGCTCGTTTCAGACCTGCTTATCAGGGAGAAAATCTGGATAAGGCTGGTTGGGGGAGCGCTGCTTTTATTTCTGGGGGTAAAGACATTCCTTAAGATGCCCGCCGATCCCAAGTTTAACGTTCACGCCAGCAGTATTATTCGGTCGTACCTGACTACTGTTTTTCTGACGCTTACAAATCCTTTGGCCATCTTTGCATTTATTGCCGTGTTTGCCGCACTCGGTTTGGGATATGATCTCAGTAATTATTCGGCTTCAGCCCTTGTCTCGGGTGTTTTTCTGGGTTCGGCTTTGTGGTTTTTCATGCTCAGCTCAGGCGTTATGTTTTTCAGAAAGAAGTTTGAGGTAAAAGGGCTTATCTGGGTAAATAAAATTGCAGGCGTGTTGATAGTTGTTTCAGGATTTATTGCCATTGGGAGTTTGTTATAAACCATATCCATTTCCGCCAGGAGATGAATAATCCGATGTATCTGAAAAAGAGATCGTTAGAATTATTAAGCAGCGTCTTCATTTACAGCATACTGATATTATCCGGTACAGAGCCTCTTATTGCCCGGGGAAATTATTCCCGGCAGGCTGACACCAGTAAATCAATTGTCCAGAGGGCAAAAGATTTTTCAGAAAAAGATAATTTTTTCTCAAGACTTTTGAGAAATATTATCACCCATGATGAGGAACTACAGCCGGCAGGCAAGCCATTGGACCCCGACAGGGAAATAGTCGGGAAATATACCGGGAAAGTCATAAGGAATATTTATATTGAGGTTCTTGACTTATTTGGAGCCTCGGTACATAATCCGGAGGACTCTCTTAGAACCTGGCTGCAGAAACGCGGGAATTCACTTCATATAAAGACAAAGGAGTGGATCGTTCGAAATATGCTGATCTTTTCTGAAGGACAGATCTTTATTCCATATGATATTCAGGAAAGCGAAAGGATAATAAGGTTAAATCCATATATTTATGACGTCCGCATTATTCCGCAGGAGGTCCTGAACAACCCCGACAGTGTTGATATTATGGTTTATATACAGGATAAATGGAGCATTAACGGCAGCGCCGCATATAGTACGGGCAATAAGTCGGGAAGTGTTTCCTTTAACGATATTAACTTCCTTGGATACGGCAATGAATTCAGGGGCGGACTTAAATTTGACCGCGCTCTTACACACGGCTGGGACTGGGATGGCAGTTATACATATAATAACATTGAAGGAACATTTCTTGCGGCAAAGTTTTATTATTCATCAGGCAGGGACTATCAGCACTACGGGGTTGTAATTGGCAGAGACTTCTTCTCACCTGTAATCGGCTGGGCTGGTGCCATAGCGCAGGACTGGCAGAATATAAGGTATATTGATTTAAGGAACTTACTTCAGCAGGCAGAGACCGTACGGCTAAACAGCCAGGATTACTGGCTCGGTTATGCATTTGACATAAAGTCTTATGATCCAACTGCAGTAAACCAGAACAGGTTCAACATAGCAGGCAGAATTACCAGAACCGTATACAGCCAGAAGCCAAATTTTGATACAATGAATCTGTTCCAGGATAATACGTTCTACCTGGGGCGGATCGGATATTCCTACAGGACTTACTACCAGAGCCGCTTTATATTCGGCCTCGGCAGGACAGAGGATATTCCGCTAATAAATATGATAGAACTCCTTTTCGGCCTGGATAAGGGGGCTAAGACCAGCAGGCCTTATTATGGGATAAAGACAGGCTACAGCCTATATAAGGATTATCTGGGTTATCTTTACGGGGGGTTTCAGACCGGGGCATTCCGCAGCGAAAGGAAATGGGTGGAGAGGGTATCCACTCTGGAGCTGCTATATTTTTCAAAGCTTAATTCAATTGGGAAATACAAATGGAGGCATTACCTGGGAAGCCGCTACTCATACAGCTACGACCCTCTCAGGCCACGGGATGTACTGAACATCAATTATGAAAGAGGGCTCAGGGGTTTTTCAGAGGGCGATTTAACGGGGAATAAGAAACTGGTATTGAATTATGAAAACGACATTTTTGTACCGGTAAAATTCCTGGGTTTTAAGCTTGCAATAATTACTTTCGCCGATTTCGGCCTGATTTCTTCAAGCAACAGTCCTTTATTTTCAGGCAAGCTTTTCCAGGGTTACGGCATCGGATTCAGGATACAAAATGAACACCTGATCTTTCCCCCGTTCCAGTTCATGTTCGGTTTTTATCCGAATACACCTCAGGAGGGCGGCAAGCACTTCCGCATGTTCCGTCAAAGCTCGATATATTATAACTTCAACCGGTTTCAATTTTCAAATCCTTCGGTTGTCTCAGCCGAATGAGCCCTTATGAACGGGGAGGGGCTGCAGACATACTATTTGTCGGGAATGGTGAAATAAAAAGCCGCCCCTTTTCCCTCTTCAGACTCAACCCATATCCTGCCGCCATGATTCTCAACTACTTTCTTGCATAAGGCCAGTCCAATGCCATTTCCCGCGTATTTTTCTCTTTCATGCAGGCGCTGGAAGATCATGAATACCCGCTCTAAAAATTCCGGGTTTATACCGATGCCGTTATCTCTTACGCAGAAGATCAGGCTGTTTTCCCTGCGTTCAGCTATAATATGAATAACCGGGTTCTTTTCCCCCCTGAATTTAATTGCATTGGCAATCAGGTTCTGAAAGAGCTGATGCATCTGTGTCGGTTCAGCGTTTAATACTGGAAGTTTAGACACATTTATTTCAGCCCCGGATTCAGTAATTATAAGCTCAAGATCTTTAAGCACGTCTTCAACTATGTAATTGAGATCTGTTGGTTTAAATTCTTTTTTTTGCGCAGTAATGCGAGAAAATAAAAGCAGGCCGTGTATTAATCCCTGCATGCGCTTTGCGCCGTCGATTATAAATTCCAGATATTTGCCGGTTTGAGCATCCAGGGTGCCTTTCAGCTTTTTCTCTAATAAATTAATATAGTTTGTAATCATTCTCAGCGGCTCCTGGAGGTCGTGGCTGGCCGCATAAGCAAACTGCTGCAGATCAGAATTGCTTTTTTCAAGTGCCGCAAGTGTATGTTTTAAGCTTTCCTCTACTATCCTGCGGTCGGTAATATCAATCATTGTAAGGCTACATTTGGGGGGATTTTCGGAGATTTTCCCTTCGATATAAACAAACATTGAAGTATTGTCTTCTGTATGCAGCATTAGTTCGCAGGCTGCCTTTGTACTGCTTTGAAATACTTTTTTGAAAAAATCGTCGAAGACGGGTTTTGATTCCGCAGAGATGAAAAACTTAAAATTCCTGCCTATGAGCATGGAACGTTCCATGCCCAGTATTTTGGCAGAGCTGAAGTTCAATTCGCTGATAATCCCGTCGGGGTGAAGAGTTAAATATCCGGAGGGGGCAAAATCATAAAGCTCAAGATATTTGCCGGCATTTATTTCGGCTTTGTCCCTAGCAAGCCTGAGCTCCTCGTTTATCATTTCGAGTTCTATCTGGTGAACCTGGAGTTCATGGAGAAGTTTCAGCCCGTCGGCCTCTGAGGGATAGGATTCCGTTTTGTTTTGCTGCTTTTTAAGCTTTTCTTCTGCTTTTCTGCGGAGAGAATCTTCTTTAGGATTATTGCCATTATTTTTTTTCATAACTATCCAGATTATGTGAACGAAGAATAGCAATTGTTTTATTCAGCTCAGCTTCCAGATTTTTTGCTTTTGTTATGTCGGTAAAAGTGATGACAAGTCCGTCTATTCTGTCATCCATTGTACGGTAAGGCATAATTCGCGCTTCGAACCACCGTCCGTCGTTGGTAACAACATCCTTTCGCAAGGGGATGAGCGTTCTGAGAACTTCCGTCGCATCGTTTAATATTTCCGGATATTCAAGATCGGAAACCTGGTCGGTAAAGGACCTTCCGATGTCACTTTGTATGAGCTTGAAAATTTTAGTTGTCTGCTTGGTAAACCTTCGGATGTGGAGTTCCCTGTCGAGGAACAGTGTGGCAATGTCGATGCTGTTGAGGAGGTTATTCATATCGTTATTAACGACTGTAAATTCATCTACTTTGCTCTGCAGTTCAAAATTTACTGTCTGAAGCTCTTCATTAAGGCTCTGCATTTCCTCTTTGGAGGTTGTAAGTTCTTCGTTCGTAGACTGGAGTTCCTCGTTTGTAGACTGCAGCTCCTCGTTGGCTGATCTAAGCTCCTCCTGGGAAGTCTGCATTACTTCAAAAGAGTTTTGCATCTCCTTTTTGAGTTTCTGCAGTTCAAGCTGCAGCTGGCCATTGTGAAGGTTATCCGGAGAATTCTTCAATAAAGATTTCCCGCCTTTGGATTTCAGGGGTTCTTTTTCTTTCATTTGCGTCACCTCGGAGAACACCACCATGACCAGATCCCTGAGGGCGTCAGGCTTTTCAATTTTCTGAACAGTCAGGTCCACGCAATAAGTTTTTTCATTATCCCTGATTTCCACATTTCTCAGGACCGTTTTCTGATAATTCTTAAGAGCCCTGTGGAAAACCATAGGCAGTTCATTGCGAAGTCCGGAGCGGGCCATGGCAAAAATGTTCATATTTGCCCTTCCGGAGGAAGGTTCCAGGTAATTTCCAGTACGTCCGGTAATATACAAAATATCGCCATCGCTGTTTACCAGTACACTTGCCGGGGCAAATTTCTGCAGCATCAGCTGATCGGCCAGAGTTCCCATATTGTCAGTAGCTTTCATATTTGGGTATTTTTTAACGGGATCGGTTTTAATATTTATGTCAGAAGCCGGGAGCTCAACCTGCCTGGGGACTGTTGAAACCAGTCGCCTGTAGATCCTGAGTTTAGGCTCAATACTCTTAAATAAAATTCTGTTGTCACTGTTCGATTCAGAACTTCCCAGGATCAGGACACCGCCCGGGTTAAGGCTGTAGTGGAAGAGCGAAATAAGGCTTTTCTGGAGTTCCGGCTCAAGGTAAATTAAAAGGTTGCGGCATAAAAGCAAGTCCAGCTTAGTAAAAGGTGGGTCTTTTGTCACGTTCTGCTGTGCAAAGACTACCATTTCCCTTATTTCAGGTTTAACGCAGAAGCCGCCTTCAGAGGGAGTAAAAAAGCGGTTGAGGCGTTCGGGGGAAATATCGGAGGAAATGTTTGCCGGAAAGAAACCCTTTCTGGCCTTGTTTACGGCATCAGCGTCGAGATCCGTTGCAAAAATCTGGAGTTTTAAGTTCCTGTTATTCTGCTTAAGCAGGTCAAGTGCTTCTCTAAATACAATAGCCAGTGAATAAGCTTCCTCGCCTGTTGAGCATGCCGCCACCCATGCGCGCAGGACATAGCGCGCGGGTAATTTTTCAAAAAGAGGAGGAAAAATCTTTTCTTTAAGGTATTCCCAGACGACAGGATCGCGGAAGAAATTAGTTACCCCGATGAGCAGTTCCTTAAAAAGTATCTCTAATTCCTCCTGGTTTTCCTGCAGAAAACGGATATAATGGGAAATCGTATCTATTTTATGGACGGTCATGCGGCGTTCAATGCGCCGGTAAATTGAAGCTTTCTTGTAAAGTGAAAAGTCGTGCCCGGTCTGTGCCCTTAGGAGTATAATAATTTTTTCCAGGGCATTCTTACCTATGCCCTCGGGTGTGGAAATGGAGTTAACGGCTCTAGCGTGTTTGAAGAAGGCCTGAAGCTTTCCGGCCAATTCATCTGCCGGGGCCACAAAATCAGCCACAACAGCTTCAATTGCGCTGCGCGGCATACCGCTGTACTTTGCCGCAGCAGGGTCCTGAACCAGAACAATGCCCCCTTTTTCCTTAATTGAGCGCAGCCCTGTGGCTCCGTCGGATCCCATACCAGAGAGAACAATACCTATACTTTTTTCCTGGAGGTCATCGGCAAGTGAACTGAAGAAGTAATCTATGGGCAGCCTTAAGCCCCTTTTTTCCACAGGGGCAAACAAATGGAGTGTTCTGTTAAGAACAGACATGCTCTTGTTGGGAGGGATAACATATACTGTATTTGGCTTTGTCCTTAAGCCGTCTTTAGCCTGAAGGACGTGCATTGGGGTAAAGCGCTGCAGAAGTTCGGGCATCATGCCCTTGTAGTTCGGATCCAGGTGTTGTATGACGACAAAAGCCATACCGCTGTCTTGATTCACATTGGTAAAAAACTGTTCCAGTGCCTCAAGTCCGCCAGCCGAGGCACCAATGCCGACGACCGGGAACTGCTCTTCAGCCTCTAATCCGGACTTGTTCTGGCTACCCAGCTCCGGGCGGAGGCTCCCGCCGGAGGCAAAACCGCCAGGTTTTTGTTTACTTTCCGAAAGCGCCGGAGACTTTTTCATATTTTGCCCTTTTCCTGAAAACAATTATGCAGCACAGCAGACTATAATGGCTATAGATTTACAGATCACCTTAAATATATAAAAGTACCGACTATAAGGTAACGAAAAAAAACAGGAATATGAAAAGCTCTTACACTGCAAAAAAGGAGGGACCGGGTATTTCTTTATTCATCATTTTAATTTGCCGGGACAGGCAGGAACAAATCCCAATTTCCCGGCATTTATTACGCCTAAAGGAACTGCAGGTCCGCAATTCTCTGCAGAACCATTTGCACTTGGGGATGGGCATACAATTCTTTATCCCTTTGGTATGAAAAAGGGAAATCTTCTCCGAATTAGGGAATAATGTAAATTATACATTCACTGCCGAAGCTATAGATCCTGAAAAGCTTGAAATTAAGCTGATTGCTCCGAAAGGCGGGGTTGCCCAGGCCTATCTCAGGCACAGGGAGGATAATTTCAGACTTGAAGAAATCAGGCCTGACGTGCTGCATGTTACCGTAAACTCTATGAATGATTCCCGGGAAAAGACGCTGGAAGAATTCAGGAAAGGGCTAAGGAAGCTGTTAAGACCTTATAAAAAGATGATACTCGACTTACGGTACAACAATGGCGGCGAAGCATTGAAAGCAGATGAACTGTTCAGGACGTGTGTGAACTTCGACATGGAAGGCGGCAGAATTGCCGTATTAGTAGGAAGGATGACATTCTCAGCCGCACAGACTTTTGCAGCAAGGATGGACCAATGGACACACGCTTTTTTTGCAGGTGAGAAAACCGGTTCCAAGCCAAATCATTATGGAAATGAACGCCCTTTCAAGCTGCCGTTTTCAGGCCTCCGGGGGACAATATCATCTGGATACAACCAGCCCGTAAGGGCGAATGACGGCAGGATGTATATCCTCCCGGAGGTCTTAGTGCCTGTAAAATCTGAGGATTACTTTTCAGGAAAGGATCCGGAAATTGATGCCGCGCTTAATGAATTAGATAAAATCAATTAACTTCTTTTTCGCGGAAGTTTGTACGGCAGCCTGTGGCGCCGCCGCAGGAATTTGTTAGTCCTGAGATAAGGGGAGCAAGTCCTATAATTCCCATGTATTTCGACTCCCCTTCCCCAATAAAGAGCCAGGAGAGCATGGCAAGTCCCAAAGCTATTTTAACAACTCTTTGAATAATTGATACTGCTGGATTCATATTTAATCTCTGTTATTTAGACAGTTTGATGAAAAATTACTAAAAAGGATTCAAGGGGCCGGAAAACTCTTTTTATAAAAAAACTGGTGATTTTTTCCCTTTTATTTATATATTATGGTTAAACATCAGGGGTCAACATGAGAGAAAATTTCTTCAAAATCTTAATGATTGAAGACAGCCGCAGCTTTGCGCAGTTAATCCTGGAGATGATAGAAGATGCCCGGGGTACGGAGATAACTCTGGATCATGCCTTCAGGCTTTCGAACGGACTGGAACTCCTAAGAAGCGGGCATTATGATGTTATTCTTTTGGATTTAACGCTTCCCGACAGCATGGGGCTGGATACGGTAAAGAAGGTTAAGGATGCCGCTCCCGATCTTCCGGTTGTGGTAATGACAAATCTGGATGATGAGGAAACGGCGACAAAAGCCATACAGGCAGGGGCGCAGGACTATCTGGTAAAAGGTGATTTCGATACAAATCTTCTCGTGCGCTCGCTTAAATATGCAATTGAAAGAAAACATGCGAATGATATGCTTCGGGAATCGGAGCAGATGCTTTCAGTTATTTTTCAGGAAATTCCATCTCTTATTGCAATAACCACGTACAAAGAAGGTCTTTTTGTTGACGTAAACAGGGCATTTGAGACTATCACAGGCTACAGCCGCGACGATGTATTAGCCAGGACGCTTTCCGAATTAGCTATTTTCCGGAGTATGGAAGAACGGGAAAGGTTCCAGAAGATAATAAAGGAAAGCGGTTTCATTCAGAATATGGAGTTCAGTTTCAGGAAGAAAACGGGTGAAGAAGTTACAGGCTTAATCTCCGTGCGGCGGCTTAAGTTAAAGGGAAAGGAATGCCTATTAAGCGTTTTTACTGACATATCCGAGCGCAAGCGGATTGAAGAGCACCTGAAATCGCTGCTTGAAGTGCAGGCGTCAGGAAAAAAGGACTGAAGTCTATCTCTTTTTTACTTTTCACAAAGGTAAGTTTTGATTATATTCGGATTTATTATTCCGATTATAATCAACAGAACGCATGACAAAACTTTTACAATCAGATGGAAACAATTAAAGAGGACATTTTCAGGGACAAGCTGAAGGCACTGCCTTTATTTTCGGAGCTGGACGAGTGCCAGATTGAGCAGGTAGCGGGAATAAGCAAAGAGTGCCGTTTTAAGAAGAACGCCATTATTTTCATGGAAGGTGAAAGTTACAGGGGATTTTTTGTAGTGCTGCAGGGCTCGGTAAAAGTGTACCGTTCCTCCTCTTCGGGAAAAGAGGCCATACTGCACATAATAAAGCCTTTCAACGCTTTTGCCGACGTACCTCTTTTTGAAGGGGGTAATTATCCGGTTAGCGCGCAGGCGCTTGAGGACAGTGTTCTGCTTTTCATTCCGAAGACGGAGTTTATTGGGCTGCTGGAGAAGAACATTTCAATAAGCCTTAAGATGCTGGCGGGTTTTGCCCGGAGGCTGAAGGAGATGACGAACAAGGTAAAGGATCTTTCGGAGAAGGAAGTAATCAACAGGCTTTGCAGTTATCTTGTAAGCGAGGTTGAGGCCGGCGGGAAGGCAAATCTGCCTGAGCCTTTTATAAGGCTCGAGGTAACGAAAGCGACCATTGCGGCGTATCTTGGGACAATTACAGAGACCCTCTCGCGCACATTCCGCAAGCTTGAGACAGAAGGGATAATACGCGTGCAGGGGAAGAAGATATTCATTTCGAACTACGCGAAGCTGAAAGAATTAGGCAAAGGCAAGGGCAATTAAAGTACGAAAGCCGAGGTTCAAAGTTCGAGGTTTTATTTTAGGATAGCAAAATCTCTTTCATTTCATAGAAATAGTCTGTATATTTCACGTATATACGTCAATGATATTATGATAAAGATTTATGACTTACCTGAACCTGTTGAATTTGAATGGGATAAAGGGAACATTGAAAAGAATTTAATCAAGCACAATGTTTCAAACAGTGAAATAGAGGAAGTATTTATTAATACTCCGCTATTATTTTTCCCTGATCCTTCGCATTCAAGCGAAGAGGAAAAAAGGCACGGTGCTTTAGGCCGAACGCATACGGGAAGGATGCTCCAGGTAATTTTTACAATTAGGAAAAATAAAATAAGAGCTATTTCAGCTCGGGACATGAGTAGAAAGGAAAGGCAATTTTATGAAGAAGCAAAGAGAAATTCCGAAATTCAGGAATGAAGATGAAGAAAGGGAATTCTGGGCCAACAACAGTGTGCTGGACAATTTTGACAGCTCCAAGGCCGCCTTTGTAAGATTTCCTAATTTGAAACCGACCACACAGTCGATTTCCCTGAGGATTCCGACTTTTATGATAAATGATTTGAAGATACTGGCAAACCGCAAGGATGTTCCTTACCAGTCCCTGATCAAAATTTTCCTTGAAGAGAAGATCCGCGAGGAGCTTAAGAAGGTAGGATAAGAGCCAAATAAATCAGGCGATATTCCGAACCCGCAGCAGCGGGTTCTATATTTGCAGTCAGAGGTTTGCCTGCCAGCTTGTCAAAGGCGGGTGGCAAAAAACCTTAGAAAGGAAATGCCCCATCGCAAAAAATCACGTCAGGAAGCAATCCTGTAAGTCCGTACTCTGAGTTTCAGTGAAATAGTCATTAGACAAATTGAACCCCATTCAAGTACGCAGATGAGTTAAGGCGCGGTTTAATGAATTATAGTTCCTTCATTTTAACACCCTTTTCAGGCGTTTCAATTAAGATTAGTTCTATCTTGACCTCTTGAATGCCATTCAAGCGCTCACTGAGGATACTAATTATTAGATCAGCAGCAAATAATTCTACCATTTACATTACAAAATTAAACTCAATTCTACAATAGTACGATTAAAACTCGGCGTTATTCCTTTACCCTTCTTTTATTAAGAATTAAGCCTAAAATTATGCCGAGTATGACCAGGGAACTAAGGCTTAAGGAAATAATCTGGCTGACCCTGAAGCTTAATGGGGCAAAAGTGAATTCAACTTTATGTGTTCCTTCCGGGACTACAATTCCGCGGAATGCATGATTGGTTCTGTAGATCTTAGTCTCTTTTCCATCAATGTATGCTTTCCATCCGTTGGGATAATACGTGTCACCCAGGAAAAGGAAATTCCTCCCCGTTGATTTTGCCTGAATTGTAATATGCTCATCTTTGTAACTCGTTACCACGGCAGATGCTGAAGCCGTATCCGGCCTGTCAACTTTAATACTCTCGCCCTCCAGGAATGCAGTCTCTTTCGGATCAAAGGCATTATTCTTTATCAGGTTCAAAATTTCAAGAGCCGTCTTTGTCTGAACCGAATTTACAAAGTAGGCCCTTGGCAAAGCTGAATCGTTTCTGTATACAATACTTTCTTCTGACCTGTCAATCTCTGAAAGTCCCGGAAAACTGACCGGTTTACTCAAGACAACATATTTCACATTCAGCATCCGCCAGAGCGTGGGGTTTGCGACATTTCCCAGCACGTCAACAATATCCTGATAAGCTCTGAATTTAATTCCAGAATATCCGTAAATATCCTGCAGAAGGAAGTACGCGTTGAAATTTGCATTTTGGTAGTCGGCATTGCCGTGTGAGCCATCCTGCCTTAACCCGATCACCCTGAACGGGGATGAATCCTTTTGAGCTTTTATTGCCTTTACATACCGGGGTTCATTAAAAATATTGTCGACATTCTGTTCTTCTGTATATAAAGCTCCCCTGCTGTCAATTCTCCAGAGATCGAATATTGTAAATGCAATTACTGCAAGGAGCAGCACGCTGCCTTTTATTTTTGAAGAGACGTAAGCATAAGCAAGGCTGAATGAAAGTGCACAAAGAGCAAGCGCGATTATTGTATCTGAAATAAACATATTGGTAATGTATTCTGAAAGCGCCCTGAACTTATCCGCTTCAAGCCTGGCAGTGTTGGATTCGAACATCCGTGCAGTAAACCAATTTTTTATTGGATCTGAGAGCAAAAGAGAAATTACAAACAAAGCAACGAATAATATGGAAGCATATTTAACCAGATTAAAAACCCTCTGATCCTTCTCTTTACGAAATGAAATTATTTTGTTTATTCCCAGTCCGGCCAGAAAAGGCATTGAGAGCTGCAGCAATACAAGCATCATTGAGGGCACACGGAACTTGTCGAAATAAGGGAAGTAATAGAACATAAAATTAAAAACAGGAGAAAATGTTTTTCCGAATGATATCAGCAGTGCAATGCCCGAAAGAATTGTAAGGAACTGTACAAACGGGTCTTTCCAGCATGTAAACATTGCAAACAGAGCGAAAAAGAAGACAAGCACCCCCATATACATTGCAACATCTACCGATTCCATCTGTCCGAAGTAAGTATTTACCTGGAAGTCGGGAGTCTCAGAAAGAGGTCCGTTATATTTGGAATTTCCGAATCCATAGAATGAAGGAACCATAAAGGTCATTACCTCCTGAGGAGAGAAAGACCATAAAGTATGATAATCGTAGTAGGCCGAGCCGGATGAAGACTTATCCGGTTCATTTGCTTTTGTTTCAACAACACTCTTGCCCCCACGCGTCGAATAAGGAGAATACTCGTAGATCTGTGTCAGGTTGTCGCTCTGAATGAGTATGGCAATCATTGCTGCTGCGGCAAAGACACCTAAGGACTTAAGGAGCTGTCGCTGGAGCTCGCGGTCTTTCTTTATGAGGGAACGGATAAAGTAATAGACAAAGTAGATCCCGACTGCAAAAAGCGTGTAGAAGATGATCTGTACGTGCCAGCCCTGCACAAAAAGCTGAAGTGCAATGGTCAGGATTGCAAAGTCCAGGAGCCTGACCTTCTTCTGGAACTTTAAGAGCATCAGGAATATGAGAGGGTACATGCAAAGTGAGGTCAGCTTTGTTACGTGACCTATGAAAAGGAAGATGACTAGCCCCGTTGAAAAACTGGCTGCAATGGCTGTAAAGAGGCTTATCAGAGTGTTCCTGGTCTTATACTTCATGAGGAAATAGCTCGTAAATGAGAGTATAATGAGGTAAAGGCTCCAGACAGCGTATTCAACAGAGAAGAGTTTTGCAAAAAGCCACTTCATGGCCGTAAAACCCACATAAATGAGGTTAAACCACTTAAATCCCACACCCAGTGAGTAGGCGGGCATACCGCAGAATATGTAAGGGTTCCAGAGCGTATAGCCCCCCTCGTGAGTCGTAACATAGGTCTGAAGGCTCTTGCTCGTTATTATGTCACCCGACTGCAGCGTCTTGCCCCCGAAATACATGGGAGAGAAGAAGATGAGGAACAGTATCAGAAGTATTGCAAGTGAGAGCGGGGTCTGGTATTTCTCAGGGATCGTCTTAGCCGCAAGTAATTGTTTTTGTGAAGTTTCTTTATGTGATTTAGCAGCAGGTTTTGCCGCCGGTTTGGTTTTTACAGCCATTTTTTCTCCGGAAAAAGTATTAGTGCAAAATTGACTTAAAAAAACTATTTATGAGATCGGAAAAACAATTTACTATTTTCCGGTAAAAGAATTTATAATATTTTTAACAGGGGCGGTGCGTTTTTAAGGATTGCGGTATGCATTTTTATAAGCCGCGTTATCGGGGGGTGGAGCCCAATTGGGGAATGGGCAATATTCCACGAGCTGAAGCTCGTGGCTATTCAAT